>JAFTMU010000280.1 GCA_017452215.1 Clostridia bacterium | reverse complement strand
GTTTGCGCAGTCGAACTTTTGCGGGTCGAGCGAAGCGAGCAAGCAAAAGCGCAAGGCAATACGCCGCAGCGGGATCCACGAGGGAATTTTGTTGTCCCTTTGTAAAAAATGTAACATTTGCCTGTGTAAAGCCAACAGTGATCCTTTATGGATCCCTTCGTCGCTAACGCTCCTCGATTTTGCTACATTCGGTACCATCATTTTGCAAAATTTAGACTACGGGCGCCGAATAGCGTCTCCCTCCGCTCAGGATGACACATAGGGGTTTTATTGGTCAAAATATTTTTGTTTTTTCAAAAATTTTGGCGAGCTTGCGAGCCTTCTCAGAGATGACAGGTTAGGTGTCTGTACTTACTTTTCTTTTAGTAAATGTAACTTGGTGGAGTTTTTGGGGTGGTGGTCCCCAAAAACTTGCGGGAGCTATTCTATGGAATGGTGCAGAGACGTTCCTATACAGTTGCCGCACGAACGGATAGCGTAGTGCCGTTGCAAATTAAGTTTTCATATCCCCACGTTCAAAAGCTTTGGAAGAGGGGGTACGGGGGAGGAACTTTTCTCGAAAAGTTCCTCCCCCGTATAACAACAATATTCTTTTTACATCAGTTCCTCGATTTCACTCTCGCCCAGCACCGTGATGCCGTGGGCGGTGAGGAGAGCGGTGGTGATGCCGTTGCCCTCGGTCATGCCGCCGTCGAAGCGACCGTTATGGATCAAGCCCTTTCCGCAGGAGGGGCTTTTTTCCTTTAATACGGCGACAGTGCAGTTGTTCTCCTTGGCAAGATGCAGAGCGTATTCGGCGCCTTTTTTATAGTTTTCGGTGACGTCGGTACCGTCCTTCATCAGGACCCGTTCTCCCACGATCTCGCTGGGGGTCCGTGGGGTGGGGAGCCCTCCCGCCTGCTCGGGGCAGACAGGGATCAGCTCGTATTTTTCTTTGAGTGCGATGACACGGGGGCAGGGCTTGCTCCCTGCGTCATATCGGCATGCTTCTCCCAAGAGGCAAGCGCTGACTAAAATCTTTTCCATCTTTTTATCCTTTGATCTTTTTCCAATACTCTTGTGCCGCCTGCTCGTTTTTATTGGCGCCTGCCTGATAGAACGCAGCGCCGCCAAGATCGCTTGGCAGGTACTGTTGGGCGACGTAATGGTTGGGGTAATCGTGGGGATATTTATAACCCTTGAACAGGGGGCTTTGCAGGTGCGTCGGGATATTAACGCCCTTACCAGCACGGACTGCCTCGCTTGCCGCTTGGATCGCCGTTTCGGCAGAGTTGGATTTGGGGGACGTTGCCAAAAGAAGCGTTGCGTGGGATAGGGGGATCTGCGCCTCGGGCATTCCCAGCTCCCGTGCGGATTCGCAGCAGGAGCGTGTCACGGCTGCCGCCAAGGGGTAGGCAAGTCCGATATCCTCGGAGGCGATGACCTGCAAGCGTCGGCAGACCGAGAGCAATTCTCCTGCGGCGAGGAGCTTGGCAAGATAGAACACGGCGGCATCGGGATCCGAGCCCCGAATGGATTTTTGCAGGCAGGAGAGCAGATCGTAGTGGGTGTC
>JAFTMU010000279.1 GCA_017452215.1 Clostridia bacterium | reverse complement strand
GACGGCAGAAAGCGCGTAAAGCTTGATGTTTACTTTACCGCCGTCGGACTGATTGACATTCCCGATGAAAAGGAATTGATTGAATTGATGGAAGAAATCCGTAGAACAGCGTAAAACCAAAAAAGCAAGAATACGGCATATCTCTTACGAAATATACCGTATTCTTGCAAAACTGTCCTTCCGAACGACGAGCGTCGGCTTGTCGATTTTTTTATCCAAGCCGTAGGCTTGGCATAGACGCTCGCAGGCTCGCTATTCCGTCGCTTCGCTCCTTACATCGACGCACGAAGTGCGGCGTATATCATCAGCCCTTCGGGCTGTATCTCATCACGCACCAGCGTGCATTTACCTGCATCTTGATGATATTCACGGCTGTGCCGTGATGATATACCGCAACAAGTTGCGGATGATATACACGCCCTTGGCGTGATTTGGTGCGTGGGTTCAATTCTATATTGCATTTTCTGATAGTTTAGTTTATAATATTGGTGGAATGACAAACAAAAAAGAGGAGGTTTGAAATTGAAGAAAAGAATATTAACAATTTTGTTATCAGGGTTGATGTTGGCAAATCTGAATGCGTGTGATGATGTAACAAATGGCGGAATTCCAAACGAAACAACGAATGAAAGCGGTAGTACGGAAGACATCACTGAACCCAAAATAAAAGCGGAAGGTATCATGGCTTGCAACGGTTGTTATTATAACTCCGATACTACTTACACGATCAATCAAAATAATGAACTTACTCTTTATGTAGACTCTTGGAACGAAACTTTTGTTATTAGGATTCCGGATATGCATGTGGTAGCAGAAACGGTTCAAGCATCTTCTGTTGTTTTATGGGACGATCAGGGGATAATGGTGTTTGGTGATTTCAGCCAACCCGCAAAGCCCATAAAAATGATCCGATTGGCAAAAGGGAACCCACAGGTTACGATTGAAAATATATCGTATGAAACAAATGTGGCGTATGCTTTTAATTACTGTAGCTTTATTGATGAACAAATAGGATATTTATTACATTTTGGCGGTGAAAACAACGAATTATCCAAAATGGTAAAAACGGTGGACGGTGGGGAAACATGGGAGTCGCAAAAAATAGAAAATGTACCCTCTTTTCGTTGGAATGACCGTATTATATGCGCAAAAATGATTGACGAAAAAATCGGGTTTATTTCTGCAGGGCACCGAGCAGATGACAATTTTTCCAAACGCACCTACATAACTGCGGATGGCGGGGAAAACTGGAATTCAATTGTGTTACCACCGAATGATTATTATACTCGGGGAGATTCGAACTCACAGGATACATATATTCCCAGCGGAGAAGCCTATGATTTCCTATATCAAGATGGACTATATGTTCTTTGCTTAAGACAAAAACGGGAAAACGATTTTGTATATTTTAAATATGTTTCAACAGACTTAACAACATGGTCTTTTGTTGAATCATAATCTCAAAAGGGCGGCAGAAATTCTGCCGCCCAAAGCTTTACCGTTGACCATAGACACCTTTTATCATGTTTCAGTGGCACACAGCGTTTCGATGTGCGTACCGTTTTTGTTTATCAGACGGAGGCTGCTAATTCGTCTAAAAAGTACGCGCGGGAGTAGGCATATTCTCCCTTGAAATCCTTGACCGTGACACGAATATAAGCCTGCTTATTGGTGGTTCCCGCCAGCGTTCTTTGAACGTAGTCGCTGACGTTGAAGCTTGCCTCGGTGACAGGCTCCTCCTCGGTTCCCATCGCTGACCAACGTTTGATCTTTTCGGTGGTGACGTAGATGCCCGCCGCCTCGGAGGTCTTAATGTGCAGGATCCCTTCTTCCAGATACAACTCCTTGATTTCCGGGCCTGTGGAGGCGTAAAAATCGCCTTTTTCCAGAGCGCTGATCACTGTGGGATAATCCAGGGAGTGCGCCTTGACCATGATCCATCCGTGGCCTACGTGGAAGGGATAGTGGGTATCATCCACAGCAAGGGGGAATACAGGCTCATGCAAGCGAACCAGATCCTCAAATGCCTGTGTGTTTTCGATAGCGCCGCCCAGATTGGAGGCACTGTTATAGACCTCGGTTGCCCAAAGGCCCTTGAGGTCAGCGTAATCGGTGTAATTCTGGGTAGACCAAACGGGGTGATTCAAGGAGACGAGAAACCCCTCCTTTTTTGCGCTTTCGATGATCTCGTTGACGCATTCCGAGGAGTATTTGCGAGGATGATTGTATTTCATCATTTCCTCGGTGACGTATTGGCGATCCTGATCGACATCTACCAGGCGGAAGGAGGAGCTGACGTTGTTTTCGGCCTCCTTTGCGATGAGGTTGAGGTGAAATACCTTTCTATCTATATGTGAGCCGGATTCCCAAATGGTGATCTCGTAGCCTGTGAGCGCCAGAAAATTCTCGTCGGTTAGGTCGGTGTGGGGGACGATGACCTCGTGATCGGTATAGGCGAGGATGGAGTAGCCCAGGTCCATGTAAATCTTTTTGATGTCCTCAGGGGTATAGCACCCATCGGAGACTGTAGTGTGTAGGTGCATATTTGCCTTGTAGAATTTTCCACCTTCCGGGAGCAGATAGTGCTTCATTTTTTTCTCCTGTATCATCATTATGTGGGGCCGTACAGTAAGCTGCCAGCGTTTTTATTATACAGGGTTTCATGTTTTTTTGCAATAGTCTTTGGAAAAAGTTTTGTTTTTTTCTCTTGAAAAAGAGAGGGGGTTATGTTATAATAAGTCGATATTTCAGGGAGGAGGGATACGGCGATGACGCAAAAGCAAAAGAGAGAGCGGCTTTCTTTGATCGTGGAAAAACTGAAGGAGATCTATCCCGATGCCCTTTGTGCCCTGGAGTGGCAGGGTGAACCTTGGCGGCTTTTGATCATGGGACGTCTCTCGGCGCAATGCACCGATGCAAGGGTGAATGTTGTTTGCCGCAAGCTGTTTGAAAAATACCCCTCGCCAAAGGCGATTATGGAGGCGGATACTCAGGACCTTGAGGAGATCATTCGTCCCTGCGGTCTTTACCGTGTCAAGGCACAAAACACCAAGGATGCCTGTGCGATGCTTGTAGAAGAGTTCGGCGGCGTGATCCCCGACTCTATGGAGGAGCTTTTAAAATTTCCCGGTGTGGGAAGAAAGGTGGCAAATCTGCTCCTTGGAGACCTCTACCGCAAGGGTGGTGTGGTGGCGGACACCCACTGTATGCGTATTTGCGGGCGGTTTGGAATGTATCCCGAGGGGCTGAAGGATCCTGTCAAGGTGGAGCGGATTTTGACGCCGTTGCTTGACGCCGGGGAGATCAGTGATTTTTGCCATCGGATCGTGCAATTCGGGCGAGACGTTTGCACGGCACGCAATCCGCAATGCGCCTCTTGTCCCTTAAAGGAGCTTTGTGAGCGGGGACGCAAGCAGGGTGGGGAATAAAGCTTACATAGAGAAAGAGCAGGATGGAATCAAGCGATCCCGTCCTGCGGTTTTTCTGTCTTTTTCTTTTTGGGTCTGTGATGCCGGCGGCGTTTGTGGGGAGAGGGCTTCTCCGCCTTGGGCTTTTCTTTTTTAGGCGGGAGTGCTTCACCTGTGCATTCGGGGTAGGCGATCATGAGCATTTCGGGGGTGGCGTGGGTGTCCTTACAGATCGCCTGTAAGAGGAGCATAGTGGCGTAGGCGTCGCCATCGCTGCGGTGGCGGTTTTCGGGTTCAGCGCCGCACCAGGCACGGACACAACCGTCAAGTCCACGGGCATCGGAATGCTTGTCTGCGTTTTTGCACAGGCGTTCGGTATCAAACCAACGGTAATTGATAAGGGGAAGGGAATAGCGATCGCAATCCCGTTTAAGTGCCTTTACATCATTGGAAACCGCAAAGCCCACGGCAACGTCTACGCTCTCGAACAAGGCTTTGATGGCATCGTAATGCATGGGAAAGGCGGGGGCGGCATCCACCGTCTCCTTGGGGTAGGCGAGGATGTTTTGCTCTACGTACTCGTTCCAGGGGCATTCGGGGTTGATGATCAGGTCGGTTGGCGGGGTGAGGATCTCAAAATTCTCGTCGGTGATCAGATATCCGAGGGAATAGATCGAGCCCTTGACCTGTCCGTTAGCAAATTCCATGTCGAAAAATAAAAGCTTCATGGGGTGTCCTTTCCAAAAAATCGTTCTGCCTTCATTATACCATGCTTTGTGGGGGAATTTTATAAAAATGTGTAAATTTTGAAGAAAAAAGGAGGTCGCCCAAATTGCAAATTTGAGATAACCCTTTGCACAAAAAAGGACGAGGGTGAGTGCCAAAAAATTTGTATTTGACTCACCCTCTAATTCTGTTTTTGTTTCTTTATCAGTTTTCACTATCAAGCGCCGAAGAGGCTCATGATGAACGTGACAAGGTAGACCACTACGCCGGATGCGACCAGCACGGAAAGTGCCAGGGCAAGAATGCGGGTGGCGGGGGAAAAGGTGGATTTTTTGGTATTGCGAGACATCTCTTTGATTCCTTTCTCTGTTGGTTTTATTCTTCGATCGATCACTTTTTGTTCAGGAGCACGCCCGTTGCGGGGATCTTGATCTTTTTGAGCCCCTTGGCGTCCTCGGGGAATTCCTCGGGGTTGACAGTGGCACCTGTCAGGGTCTCTCCCTTTTTCAGACTCATGAGTGTGACGCCGTTTGAGGTGCGGGTGGACATCAGGGGAATGAGGGAGGATTTGATGACTATTGCTCTCTGATCCGAGGCGGTGAGCAGGACCTCCATGGGGGCTTTCTCATAGAATGCCGCAACGATGGGGGCTGCCTTGGAGTAAGCGGAGGTCAGCTTGCGGCGGTTGCCCGTGGTCTCGTAGTTGGAGACCGAGACACGGACGCCCTTGCCGTTGGCAAAGATGAATACCAGATTCTCCTTTTGGGGGTACTTGTTCTGAATATTCATCAGAATCGGCTTTTCCTCGCTGTCCATGTGTAGCTTTACAGGGAGATAATCGCCCAGTGCCGACGCCTTGGTGGTATCAAAGTCCTCTGCCTTGGCACGGTAGAGCTGCTGGTGATCGGTGAGGAAGATCAGGTTATCGGTGTTCTGACCGTCGATAACGTTGAGAATAGAGTCGCCGTCCTTGCATTTTTGCTCGTCGTTGCCACGGAGCGACTGGAAGGTGATCTTTTTGAGCCCCTTGGCGTCCTCGGGGAATTCCT
>JAFTMU010000278.1 GCA_017452215.1 Clostridia bacterium | reverse complement strand
TTTTGTGTTGGTGGGAGATGGTGGATTCGGACCACCGAAGCGTAGACGCAACAGATTTACAGTCTGCCCCCTTTGGCCACTCGGGAAATCTCCCATATAAAAGTCCACTCGTGTGGACTTGGTTGGAGCTGGTGAACGGAGTCGAACCATCAACCTGCTGATTACAAATCAGCTGCTCTGCCATTGAGCCACACCAGCAAGTTCTGCTCGCTTGCGAACAACTCGCTTTCGGAACGGTGATATTATACCATGCCGAAAGCGTTTTGTCAAGCCCTTTTTTTAAAAAAACAATTTTTTTCAAAAATATCCGAAAAACTCTGCTCTGTCAGCTCAAAAGTTTTACCTTTTACAATATAAATTCAGATCCCAAGCCGGCACACCGGCAAATCGGCGCATATAAAATCTGCTGTATGCGGGAAATCTTTCCCGGATCAGGAGCGGCAGTGCAAACAGATCCTCGTTGCGGTGATAGAGAGATACCAACAAGGTAGGGGTATGGCGGCGGATGGTCTCTATCGATCCCAACAGTGCTTCCCTTTCCGAGCCCTCCACATCATATTTGATATAGTCGACCGCCTCTGTGTGCAATATGTCATCCAGCGGCTTGGCAGAGATCTGCAAAAGCTTGATGGGTCGGTCGGAAAGCGTCTGCGAGCGGTTTGCCTCCAGAGAAGCGTTTCGGTTTCCGCTTCCGTCAAAACACAGCTCGGCATTCTCCGACCACGCACCGGCATGAACGGCACAAACCTCGGCGCGTGTCTCGCTCTCGGCATAGGCTTTCAGCTTTCGAAAATTCCGTGCATCGGGCTCCATGGCAAAAATACGGCGTACCGAGCCGTTGGCACGGTCGAGAAGCTCCCGTACGGTATCTCCGTTATATGCACCGAGATCGGCAGCCGTACGGATACGGGAGGACTCCACCATTTGCTCCCAGATCTCCTGCGGATCGCTCTCCGCTTGTAAAAGATAAGTAATCTTCCCCGTCAGCTTAAACAGGATCACATTTTCAAAAATTCTGCGCGATTCCGTATCCGACAACAGTGCCCAAGTCTGTGCGAGCTCTGTGCGGTGACACTCAAAAAAAGCACGGTCAAACAGCCCGTTTCCAAATGCAGGCACATCCGGAGCATAACGCTCCGCCTCCGAAGCGATCCGCATGATATTTTCCAATACCTCCGGACGCGAAGTACCAAAGGAAAGTAACACGATCACGCGCTCAACTCCGTACTTTTCCTTGATTCCATTCCATGTCAGCACCTCTTTTCCGTGAAAGCTGTGCCCGCGCACAAAGCCGTCGCTGGCAAAAAAGTCACTGACAGTAATCCCCTTTTCGGCACATGCCTTTAAAATCTTGTCGGCACCGTTTCCCATCCCATACATCACGATCGTTGTCGGTGTTGCGGCAAGATATTCCCACAGATCACACGTGCAACAAATATTCATTCGGGGGATCTCCTTTCAACAGCATTCTCGATCGCCCCACAAGACGATCAATGATTAACATATTATAACATAAATGAATGACATTGTCAATTCCGCCCAGCAAAACGACCTGATAAAACTTGACAGCCCTGCCGAAGTGTGCTATAATAAATATATAATGAAGAAACCCGAGTTACAGGAAAGGAAGGATCAATCATGTCAGATTGTTTGTTTTGTAAGATCGTTGCGGGGGATATCCCCTCGTCCAAGGTGTATGAGGATGAATCGGTTTACGCATTTCGCGATATCAATCCCATGGCACCCGTGCATATTCTGGTTATCCCTAAGCTGCATCTGGAATCCGTCAACGCAGTGAATACCGCCAACAGCGCAGTTCTTTCGCATATTTTTGAAGTGATCCCGCAGATTGCAAAATCCGAGGGACTTGAAAACGGATACCGCGTGATCACCAACTGCGGTGAGGACGGCTGTCAGTCGGTCAAGCACCTGCATTTCCACCTCCTCGGCGGCAAAAAGCTTTCCGAATCCTTAGATTAAGTTCAAAAACAGGAGCCTTCATCCGAAAGCTCCTGTTTTTGATTGTTTATTCTTTTACAAATTCCTTGTAAGTGGCATTCAAGGCCTTTTCCAAATCACTTTCCTCCACACCAACGATGCTGTTGAGGTCACTGGAGCCCTGATCGATCATACGAATATTGAGGCCCGCAGAAGAGAGTGCGTTACACAGACGTGCCGCAGTTCCCTTCGCCTTTACCATACCGCGTCCCACTACGGCCAGCAATGCAAGGCCATCCTCAATGAGAATGCTGTCGGGGCGTACCCGCTTATTGAGAGAGGCGATGACGCGCTCACGGCGATCTTCCAGATAAGAAGTGGTGATCACCACGCTCATGGTATCCACGCCCGAGGGCAGATGCTCAAAGGAAATACCATTGTCCTCCAAAACATCCAGCACACGGCGGCCAAAGCCGATCTCGGAGTTCATCATATCCTTTTCGATGTGAATGACCGAGAAGCCCTTTTTGCCGGCAATACCCGTGATCACACACTCGGAATCATATTCATTCGTGGTGGAAACAATCATGGTACCGGGTGCCTCTGGCTCGTTTGTGTTGCGGATATTGATGGGAATATCGGCATAGCGCACAGGGAAAACAGCCTCCTCGTGAAGCACGGACGCGCCCATGTAGGACAGCTCACGCAATTCACGGTAGGTGATGGTCTTGATGGTCAGAGGATTCTCGACGATACGGGGATCTGCCATCAGGCACCCCGAAACGTCGGTCCAGTTCTCGTAGAGCTCTGCCTCTGCGGCACGGGCAACGATGGAGCCGGTGATATCCGAGCCGCCACGGCTAAAGGTCTTGATGGTACCGTTGGGCATCACACCGTAGAAGCCGGGAATGACCGCATACTGATGCTTTTTCAGCTCCTCCCGCATCACGTCATTGGTTTTCTCCCCGTCAAATACGCCGTTTTCACGGAAGAAGATCACCGATTCCGCATCGATAAAATCAAAGCCGAGATACTTTGCAAGAATCAAAGAGTTGAGATACTCTCCACGGCTGGCGGCAAAGTCCTGCCCGGAGTAATGCTCAATGGCGTTGCGGATATAGTCCAATTCTCCCGAGATGTCAAAGTCCAAGCCAAGATCCTTGATGATATCATTGTAGCGTGCCTTGATCTTCTCGTAGTGCTCGGTAATATCCTTACCCTCCCGCACCATTTCGTAGCAACGGTAGAGCATATCCGTCACCTTCACGTCATCCTTGCTTCTCTTTCCGGGAGCAGAGGCGACCACAAAACGGCGGTTGGGATCCGCCTTTACAATAGCGGCAACACGGCGAAAATGCTCAGCATCCGCCAAAGAGGAGCCACCGAATTTTACAACTTTCATTTCCATGGGATCGTTCCTTTCACGCCCGAAAAAACCCTCGGGCAAAGTCGATTTTTGATGATTCTATTATATTATACGAAAACTTTTCCCATTTGTCAAGGCTCAATTTACCCAAAGACAAGACGTAAAATCCCCCAAATCTGTTTACAACAAGCAAAAAATATGATATAATGGATATATCAGGCAAGAATCTGCAAGGATTCCTTGTTGTTATCAAAAGGAGGAAAAGAAAATGAAACAAACAAGATGGAACATTCTGATAGGAATTCTTCTGTTCACAATACTCTTGTGTTGCTCATGCTCCACCCCGGAACAGAAACCGGAACAGCAGTCAGAACAGGAGTCGGAACAGGAAACCACGCAGCATATACACGAGTGGCAGGATTGGGAAACGGTACAACATCCAAACTGCACGAATGAAGGGAAAGAAGAGCGTCACTGCCTTTCCTGCTCCGCAGCAGAGACACGACCTATTCCTGTAAAGCACGATTTGATCGAGCACCCGGGCTCTCAGACCTGCACGGGACTTTCCTGGTTGCCTTACGTCACCTGCTCAAAATGCGAGTATTCTACCTACCAAGAGGTTTCCCCCACCCACAACGTCGCCAATGGAGATTCCGACTGTGCCGAGTGCATTCGGGAGCTCGGTCACCTGAATTTAGAGTTTACCCTCGATGAAACCGGGGAGGGATACCTTGTTACAGGCAGAGGAACCTGCTCGGATAAAGATGTCGTAATTCCTAAAATCTATAATTCCAAGCCCGTGATTGGAATTCAAAGGACCGCATTTTGGAACTCGAGAACCATTACGAGCATCGTCATTCCCGATAGCGTTACCAGCATTAGCTTTGGTTCATTCGCAGGCTGTAATAATCTTGAAAGCATCACGATACCGTTTATAGGTTCAAACGAAAGCGGAACTCAAACAATCACCCTTGACTCTATTACCGGCGGCACTGAGATTCCTTCTCTCAAAACCGTGGTGATCACGGGTGGCACGAGCATTGGCGAAAATGCGTTTCAACGCTACAATTATATTACAAGCGTCACCATCCCCGATAGTGTCACAAGCATCGGCGACTATGCATTTGATGGTTGCCCAAAGCTTGAAAACGTGATTCTTTCCCAAAACAGCAAGCTAACCACCATTGGACACGGTGCATTTAACCGTTGTACAAAGCTTACAAATTTCACAATTCCAAATGGCGTTACAACCATTGGAATAGATGCATTCCAATGTTGCCAAAGCCTTAAAAATATCACCATTCCCAACAGCGTGACGAGCATCGGCGGAAGTGCGTTTGGCGATTGCGACAGCTTCACAAGCATAACGATTCCCAATAGCGTGAAAAAATTGGGTTGGTATGCGTTCAGCTCCTGCTCAAATCTTTCAAAAGTCACCTTGGAAAGCGGTCTGCAAGACATCGGACACTATACGTTCCAGGATTGCACGAGCCTTACAAGCATTACCGTTCCGGACGGTATCACCGACCTCAGCAATGTGTTCAGCGGTTGCACGAATCTTAAAAACGTCGTGCTTCCGGACAGTGTCACAGATCTCTCCTCCACATTCAAAAATTGCACGAGCTTGAAAAGCATCACCGTTCCAAACGGTGTCACAAACCTTCATAGCACCTTCTCCGGCTGCACGAGCCTTACAAGCGTCAATATCCCACACGGTGTCACAGAGCTCTACCATACCTTCAACGGTTGCACAGCCCTTGCAAGCATCACCATTCCCAATACTGTCACCAGCCTTAGGGATGGTGCGTTCCAGGGTTGCACGAGCCTGAAAAGCATCACAATCCCAAACAGTGTCACAAGCCTCTTCGGCACGTTCAAAAATTGTACGGGTCTTACAAGCATCACACTTCCTAACAGTGTCACAGACCTCGGTGCTTTTGCATTTGAAAATTGCACAAATCTGAAAAGCATCACGATTCCGAATAGTGTGACAGAGATCGGCAATAATGCGTTCAAGGGTTGCACAAGCCTTGTTTACCGCAGCTACGACAACGCATACTACTTAGGAAATGATGCGAACCCTTATCTTGTCCTGGTAGAAGCAAAATCAAACACGATAACGTCCTGCAACATTCATAATGATACGAAAATCATATGCTTTTCCGCATTCGAGAACTGTGCAAAACTAACAAGCATTACCATTCCCAATAACGTTATAAGAATCGGTCGGTATGCATTCTACAATTGTAAAAGCCTTCAAAGCATCGTCATTGCCAAGAGCGTAGCCTTCATCGACTTTTCTGCATTTTGTTGTTACACCGATTCCTCCCTTTCCGCCGTCTACTACTGCGGAACCTCCAAGGAATGGAACCAAATCGTATGGGATACCGAAAACGACCTTCTCACCTCCACCACCCGTTATTACTACTCTGCCGACAAGCCCACAACTTCCGGAAAATATTGGCACTACGACGAGCAGGGCAATCCTGTCGCATGGTAAATTCTGTCCTCTCCTGCCATGCATGGCTTACACCATCTCCCAAAGGGAGAGGCTAACCTTGCCTCCCACCATGGGGGAGGTGGCACAGCGTAAGCTGTGACGGAGAGGGCAAAAAAACGAATCCCGCTCATATTTTTCGATAAACCCATCCTGTGGCAGGTGCGTTTTTGCACCTGCCACCCCCATTTTTCCACCCCTCTCCCCTTGAAAATCAAGCACAATTTACCTAAATACAAGATGCAACACGCAAAAAATACGATATAATGGATCTATCGGGAGAAAAAGAATATGATAAAGCCGATGTGTCATGGGTGATACATCGGCTATTTTTAATTAATCTTCGTTTTCAGTTGAGGGGGCTTGTTTATCCTTTGCGGCATTTTCAATAGCACCAAAAATCGCTTCGGGATTTTCGTGTAAGGCAAAATCAAATAATTCGAGATATTGTCTCGGTGTAATGCCGAGATCGGCGGCGGCACTTTCAATCATATTATAGATTTGTGGGTCTGCTAACAGACTGTCCAATTCCGCCTCATGCGCTTTTGCGAGGTATTCAACGACTTCGGGATGCTTTTCAATTTCTTCGTCAATAATTTCTCCTTTATCTCCGATAGCTTCAAAGTAGTCTATGTAAACTACAAGTCTCATCTTTCCGTTTTGTTCAGGATAGATTGATATGGTATGCGCTTTACTTGTGACAAACGTTAATAGCTCCATATCCTCCTTTTCCGAAAACTCAAAGAACGGGAGAGTGAGTTGGATTTGTGCATCGTACTCTTTATAGCTTACAATGCCTTTAATTTTACCTCCGAGCCATATTGCCATACCCTCCAAACGTCTCAAACATTCTTCATAAAACTTTTTCTTTTCGGGGACGATAACGTGAGGCAGGGCTGTCAATCGTTCTCCAATAGAAGCGAATATACCCGTTTGCGCCGCAATATCAAAAATATCTCGGCTTTTCTTTGTGAGCTCACGTTCTCTTTGCTTTAACTCGAAATAATCACGTTCGTAAATTTCCTCTTTCATGTTCAATTTTCCTTTCTGCTGCTTTCGGAGTGGATTTTAAGCAAAATACCGTTTTCGGTTGCTACGATTTCAAGTGCGTCACCTGTCTTTATACCGTAGTGATTTCTCATATCCTTTGGCAACACAATCCTTCCAAGCTTATCCACACAACGTTTAATAGCGAAATACATCTTTTTCTCTCCTTTTTTCTTGTTGGCTATTTACCAACTATATTGGCTGTGGGATAATTATATCACGGTAGAATATAAAAAAATAGTCGAAAACGGTTGTCGAAAAAATAAAATCTTTCGACAAAAAAAGAAGGTGCATAGCACCTTCAAGAAAGAAATATACGATTATTGAATTGCTTTGATATAAGCCTCAAGAATTTCAACGGCACACGCTCTTTGTTTCGGTGTAAGTGTGTCAAGCTTCTTTGTGATCTCGTTGTTGACATAAACATTTCCCGTTGATACCGAATCACGTAAGAGCGAATCAGCAGAAACGCCAAGTGCATCTGCAATCGCAACAAATACTTTCAAACTCGGTGTTTTTACTCCTCGTTCAACCTCTCCGAGATAGTATAAACCGATATCTGCTTTTTCAGACAGTCGCTCTTGCGTTAATTTCTTTTTAAGTCTCGCCTCACGAATTCTTTTACCTAATGTGGTGTTATCCAACACTATCCCTCCAATCATAGCCAATAATATTAGCAAATAATCTTTACCAATATTATAATTGAAACAGTCTGGCTAATGAATTGGCGAATAGCACTTTATATTAGCTATATGCCAATGTAAACGATGATTTTTCAGTTTGCTCACATCTTTTATCGTATGCTAATCGTACGGATTTTGCTGGGCGAAAGTAAAGATTTTTCTTATATGAGTTTCGGGACGCAATGCTGATAGAATAAAAGAGTGGCGTTGTCTGATATGGGGTGTCTCAAATTCGTTCGGTATTTGATCAACACCCCCTTTTTTCTCCATTTTTCCGCCCCTCTCCCCTCAAAATCAAGCAAAACTTCTTGACAACCCGTATACGGCTATGATATAATGGATAAAAGATGTTGACCGATCCCTCCCTCTGCGTCTTTGCAGAGGGCATTTTTGTTTTTTCGGTCAAAAGGAGAATACTATGACCATCATCGATCTGTTAAATCAAAACGCCAGCCTCTACGCTGACGAGGCCGCTCTGGTAGAGATCAACCCCTGCTTCGAGCCCGAGAGCCGCATCACCTGGAAGGATTATTCCCTGATGCAGCCCGAGCCGGGCAAGCCCTTCCGCCGCACACTCACCTGGGAGGAGTTCAACGCCAAGGCAAACCGCTTTGCCAACCTCCTCTTGACCCGTGGCTGTAAGCGTGGGGACAAGGTGGCGATCCTCTTGATGAACTCCATCGAGTGGCTTCCCATCTATTTCGGCGTCCTCAAAGCAGGCGCCATCGTGGTGCCCCTCAACTACCGCTACGTAGCAGACGAGATCAAATACTGTCTCGAAAAAGCGGATTGCTCCACCCTTGTGTTCGGTCCCGAGTTTATCGGACGTATGGAGCAGATCTGCGATTGCCTCCCCGACATCAAGCAAATGTTCTACGTGGGCGAGGATTGCCCCTATTTTGCCGACAGCTACGATAAAATGATCTCCTATTGCAACGCAAAGGAGCCTCAGATCCAAATCAACGAGGAGGACGATGCCGCCATCTACTTCTCCTCGGGCACCACGGGCTTTCCCAAGGCGATCTTGCACGCACATCGCAGTCTGATCCACTCTGCCCGTGTAGAGCAAAAGCACCATTCCCAATCCCACAGCGACGTTTTCCTCTGCATCCCTCCCCTGTACCACACGGGAGCCAAGATGCACTGGTTCGGCTCCTTGATGAGCGGAAGCAAAGCCGTCCTTCTCAAGGGTACCCGCCCCGAATGGATCTTCCGTGCCGCCTCGGATGAAAAATGCTCCATCGTCTGGCTGCTGGTGCCGTGGGCGCAGGATATGCTGGACGCCGTAGAGAGAGGAGACATCAAGCTCTCGGATTACGATCTTGACGCTTGGCGCCTGATGCACATCGGTGCGCAGCCCGTTCCCCCCTCCCTGATCCGCCGCTGGCTGACGCTCTTTCCCAAGCACCAATACGACACCAACTACGGTCTGTCCGAGTCCATCGGTCCCGGCTGCGTGCACCTGGGCGTGGAGAACGTCCACAAGGTGGGCGCCATCGGTAAGGCAGGCTACGGCTGGCAGGTCCGCATCGTGGACGAGCAGGAAAAGGCAGTCCCCCGTGGAGAGGTGGGCGAGCTTTGCGTCAAGGGTCCCGGCGTGATGAAATGCTACTATAAGGACGAAAAAGCCACCCGTGAGATTCTGCACGGCGATTGGCTCCTGACGGGAGACATGGCAATGGAGGACGAGGACGGCTTCATCTTCCTGGTGGACCGTAAAAAGGACGTCATCATCACAGGCGGTGAAAACATCTACCCCGTGCAGATCGAGGACTTCATCCGCAAGCACGACGCAGTCAAGGACGTGGCAGTCATCGGACTTCCCGAGCCTCGCCTTGGCGAGATCGCAGCCGCCATCGTAGAATTAAAAGAGGGCGCAACCCTTACGGAGGAGGAGCTGGATCGCTTCTGCGCTCCCCTGCCCCGCTACAAGCGCCCCCGTAAGATCATTTTTGCAACCGTTCCCCGCAACCCCACAGGCAAGATCGAAAAGCCCAAGCTCCGTCGGGAGTATTGCGGCGAGAGCCTGGTGGCTCAACAGATCGAGAGCTGAATCAAGAAAGGATTATACATATGAAAAAGCTTTTACTTGGAAACGCTGCCGTAGCCCAAGGCGCTTGGGAGGCAGGTGTTCACCTGGTCTCCTCTTACCCCGGAACCCCCAGCACCGAGATCACCGAGTGCATGGCAACCTATCCCGCCGACGACGTGTTCGTGGAATGGGCGCCCAATGAAAAGGTAGCCGCAGAGGTCGCCATCGGCGCATCCATCGCAGGTGCAAGAGCCATGTCCTGCTGCAAGCACGTGGGACTCAACGTCATGGCAGACCCTATTTTTACAAACAGCTACACGGGCGTGGGCGGCGGCGCCGTATTCTGCGTGGCAGACGACCCGGGAATGCACTCCTCCCAAAACGAGCAGGATTCCCGTCACTACGCAAGAGCGGCAAAGATCCCCATGATGGAGCCATCGGATTCCCAAGAATGCAAGGAATACACCCGTTTGGCGTTCGGCTTGAGCGAGCGCTTTGACACCCCCTTCTTCCTCCGTCTTTCCACCCGTGTTTCCCACTCCCAAAGCCTTGTGGAGATGGGAGAGAGAGAGAATCTCCCCGTCAAGCCTTATGAAAAGAACATCGGAAAATATGTGATGATGCCCGCCAACGCTATCAAGCGCCACGTGGTGGTAGAGGAACGCACCCGTGCCTTGGAGGAATACGCCGCCGACTGTCCCTTCAATACCGTAGAGGATAACGGCGCCGAGGTCGGCGTGATCACCGCAGGCATCTCCTACCGCTACGCCAAGGAAGCCCTTGGCAGCCGTGTCAACTACTGCAAGCTGGGTCTTGTATGGCCTCTGTCCAAAAAGCTGCTCTCTGACTTTGCGGCAAAATGCAAAAAGGTCTACGTGATCGAGGAATTGGATCCCTTTATCGAGGATTCCTGCCTTGCCATGGGCATTGCCGTCGAGGGCAAGAGCCTCTTTACTCTCCTTGGAGAATATACCCCCTCCATGATCCGCAAGGCGGTCCTTGGAGAGGAGCCCGCTCCCTTCGATACCCCCGCCGAGGCGATCCCCGGCCGTCCCCCCGTCATGTGCGCAGGCTGCCCTCACAGAGGCACCTTCTACGTGCTCAAAAAGCTGGGATTGACCGTTTCGGGTGACATCGGCTGCTATACTCTGGGCGCAGTTGCCCCCTTGGCATCGGTGGATACCACCGTTTGCATGGGCGCCTCGGTCAGTGCCGCTCACGGCATGGCAAAGGTGCAGGGCAAGGACTTTGCCCACAAGCTGGTCAGCGTCATCGGCGACTCCACCTTTATGCATTCGGGCATTACGGGTCTTGCCGATATCGTTTACAATCAAGGCATCAACACCGTCATCATTCTGGATAACTCCATCACGGGTATGACGGGACACCAGGAAAACCCCACCACGGGCAAGACCATCCGAGGCGAGGCGACCCGTCAGGTGGATCTGATCAAGCTCTGCCAAGGACTTGGCGTGGAGCGTGTCAGAGTTGCTGACCCCTTCGACGTCAAAAACTTTGAAAAGGTGGTCCGTGAGGAGGTCAATACCGATGAGGTCTCTGTCATCATCGCACAGCGCCCCTGCGCACTGCTCAAAACCGTGAAATATACGGGACACTGCACCGTCACCGACCGTTGCCGTGAGTGCAAGCTCTGCATGAAGCTGGGCTGCCCCGCCATCAGCCTGGATGCAGAAACAGGTGCGGTCCGCATCGATATCACCCAATGCAACGGATGCGGCCTTTGCGTAGGCGTCTGCCCCTTCGGAGCAATCGAAAAGGAGGAAGCGTAAGATGAGTACCAAGAATATTATGATCGTCGGCGTGGGCGGTCAGGGAACGCTGCTTGCCAGCCGCATTCTCGGAAACGCCGTCATTCGTCAGGGCTTTGACGTCAAGGTCTCCGAGGTGCACGGTATGAGCCAAAGAGGCGGAAGCGTGGTCACCTACGTCAAATACGGCGACGAGGTGCAATCTCCCATCATCGATAAGGGGGAGGCAGATATCATTCTCGCCTTTGAGCTGCTGGAAGCCTACCGTGCCTTGCCGTGGCTCAAAAAGGGCGGCAAAATGATCGTCAACGAGCAAAAGATCAACCCCATGCCCGTGATCACAGGTGCGGCAAAATATCCCGCCGACATTCTTCAAAAATTAGACGCCGTCACCGACCTGACCTCTCTTGACGCTCTTTCTCTTGCGCTGGAAGCAGGAAGCGCAAAGGCAGTCAACGTGGTTCTCATCGGCGTTATGGCAAAAAACACCGACATCCCCTATGAGGAATGGGTGGAGACCATCAAGACCACCGTCCCCCCGAAGTTTTTAGAGGTCAATCTCAAAGCATTTGACCTTGTATACGGAAAATAATCATAAAATCTACAATTATCAAAGAAGGTACACAAAATGGGATTCGTCAACAAAGAAATCGAATGTATGCCCCGTGAGGAGCTGAAAAAGCTGCAAAGTGAGCGGCTTTGCCAACAGATCAAGCGCTGCTACGAGAACGTGGAGTGCTTCCGCAACCGTATGGACGAGGCGGGGCTCAAGCCTGAGGACATCAAGGGCATCGAGGATCTGCACAAGGTCCCCTTCTCCTATAAGAAGGATCTGAGAGACTATTATCCCTACGGTCTGTTCGCCACCCCCTTGAAGGACGTGGTGCGTGTCCACGCCTCCTCGGGAACTACGGGTAAGAGAATCGTGGTAGGATACACCCGCAACGATTTGAAGCTTTGGGACGAATGCGTTGCCCGTGTGATGGGTGCGGCAGGCGTCACCGCCGAGGATTTCGTACAGGTGTCCTTCGGCTACGGCTTCTTTACGGGCGGTCTTGGCGCTCACGGAGGAGCAGATTATCTGGGCTCTACCGTCATTCCCATCTCCGCAGGTAACACCGCAAACCAGATCCAGACCATGATCGACTTCGGCTCTACCGTCCTTTGCTGCACCCCCTCCTACGCAATGTATCTTGCCGAGGAGATTGAAAAGATGGGTGTCAAGGATCAATTAAAGCTCCGCATCGGTATCTTCGGCGCCGAGCCCTGGAGCGAGGATATGCGCCTGAAAATTGAGGAAAAGCTCGGACTCAAGGCATACGATATCTACGGACTCTCCGAGGTCCTTGGCCCCGGCGTTTCGGGCGAATGCACCGAGCAGGCAGGCATGCACGTCTGGGAGGATCACTTCATCGTGGAGATCATCGATCCCGAAACAGGAGAGGTCCTGCCCGAGGGTGAAACGGGTGAATTGGTATTTACCTCCATCACCAAGGAGGCGTTCCCCGTGATCCGCTACCGCACCCGTGACATCTGCTCTCTCAACCCCGAGCCCTGCAAGTGCGGCAGAACCCATATCCGTATGCGCAAGCCCAACGGACGCACCGACGATATGCTCATCATTCGCGGTGTCAACGTGTTCCCCTCGCAGATCGAGGAGGTGCTCCTCAAGGTCAGCGGAGATCAGATCACACCCAACTATCAGATCATCGTGGACCGTGTCAATAATACCGATACCTTTGATATCAACGTGGAAATGAGCGAGCATTTCTTCTCGGATAATATCAAGGCAATCGAAAAGCTGGAAAGATTCATCACCGACGAGCTCCGCTCCATGCTGGGCATCAGCGCAAAGGTGCATCTGGTGAACCCCCATTCCATCGTTCGCAGCGAGGGAAAAGCCAAGCGTGTGATCGATAACCGCAAGGGCAAAATTTGAAAGGAGAAGCAAAGATGATCATCAAGCAGCTGTTTGTATTTTTGGAAAATAAGCAAGGCCGCATCTGTGCGGTAGCCGACCTGTTGGCAAAAAATAATATCAATATCCGTGCCCTTTCCTTGGCTGATACCTCCGAGTTCGGAATTCTCCGCCTGATCGTGGATAAGCCCGAGGAGGGTAAGAAGATCCTCAACGATGAGGGCATCGTGGTCCGTGTGACCGACGTCCTCTCTCTGACCATGGACGATACCCCCGGCGGAACCCTTGGTGTCCTTCGCCTGTTGGCAGAAAGCGGCATCAGCGTGGAATATATGTACGCCTTTGCGGGCAAAACTACCGGTAAGGCATTCATGATCATTCAGGCAGAGGAGCTGGAAGCTGCCGAAGCGATCCTGCGCCGTAACGGTTTCATTCAAGCAGATATCTCTGAAATTTGAGTATTCAAACGGGAAAACTTTTCGGGGGAGGAACTTTTCGAGAAAAGTTCCCTCCCGCCATGCCACGCATGGCTTACCCCATTTCTTCAAAAGCTTTCAAACGTAGGGTATATAAAAACTGAATTTGTAACTGCACTGCACTAACCGTTCGTGCGGTGACTGTAAGATATCGTTTTGTGCGCTGTCCCGCCAGCCTTGTAGGGGGCGTTCACGAACGCCCCGCCCTAAAAAATCCGTACTCCCTTGGACGGGCGATTCATGAATCGCCCCTACCAATTTTTTATGAGCCTCTCCCTATGGGAGACGGTGTAAGCCACAGCAAGCTGTGAAGGAGCGGACTGTCTATATTTTATACTCTACCTGTCATCTCTGAAAAGGCTTGCAAGCTCGCCAGTCGAAGTTTTGGAGAGGGAGCGAAGCAAGCCGATCCAAAATCAAGGAGCTGCCGCTTTGCGGCTTGCGACGCAGGGATCCACAAAGGATTACCGTTGGCTTTCCACAGATAAATCTTACTTTTTCAAAACCTACCAATTTTCACCCCACAAAAAGAAAACACACTCATCCCACTTGTAGGGGCGATTCACGAATCGCCCGCCCTAAAAAATCCGTACTCCCTTGGACGGGCGATTCATGAATCGCCT
>JAFTMU010000034.1 GCA_017452215.1 Clostridia bacterium | reverse complement strand
TGATCAAAGCACGTGATTAAAACTTTGCAAACGATCCCGAGCTTTTGCACCTGCTTCGCTTTGAAGCCCCCAAGATGGGAACGTGAAGCGACGAAGCCGACGAAATGGGCGGCTTGCTCTTGTCCTCCTTTGCCGATGCCTTGGAGGGCAAGACCAACTGCATGGGCGGCACATGGAGAGCCGGAACGGGAACGGCGATGTACTATCTCTGGCACGCCCGTGACCTCGGCGCAACCGCCGACGGAAGACTCAAAGGCGAGCCCTTTGGAACCAACTTCTCGCCCAGCTTGTTTGCGCAGATCCCGGGACCCGTGACCGATATCGAATCCTTCACGGCAAACGATCTGACGAGAAACATGAACGGCGGACCGCTTACCTTGGAATTCTCGGCAAGCATTTTCCAAAGTCAAGAGAGTATCCAAAAGGTAGCAACGCTCATCAAATATTTCGTGGAGCGTGGCGGCCATCAGCTTCAGCTCAACGCCGTCAATCTCGACGCCATGAAAGAAGCGCAGGCAAATCCCGATCTGTACCGCCAGCTTGTCGTTCGCATCTGGGGCTGGTCGGCGTACTTCGTGGAGCTTGATAAGGACTTCCAGGACCACGTCATGGCAAGGCAAGAATATTCGGTATGAAAGGCTTGATCTTTGATATCAAGGAATTTGCCGTACACGACGGCGAGGGCATCCGAACCACGGTGTTCTTCAAGGGATGCCCCCTTCGTTGCGTATGGTGTCACAACCCCGAGGGACTATCTCCCAAACGGGAACTATACTTAAAGCAAAACGGCTGCCTTTCCTGCGGACTTTGTAAAAAGCCCTGCGACCACCCTGAATGTCAAGAGATCGGGCGGTGTCTCCACATCTGCCCGAAAAACCTCGTCAGCACGGCAGGCATGGAATGGGAAGCAGAGGCACTTGCGGAAAAACTACTGAAACACAAGGATTTTTTCAATTCCATGGGCGGTGGAATCACGCTTTCGGGAGGCGAGCCGCTGTTGCAAGCAGATTTCTGCGCAGAACTGCTAACGCTACTGAAAGGGCAGGTACATACCGCTATCGAAACGTCGGGATTTGCAAACGCCGACACCTTTCAAAAGGTGGTCGGTCTTTGCGATTTCGTCTTTATGGACGTCAAATTGGCAGATGCAGAGCAACACAAAAAATACACGGGCGTAGATAACAAAATCATTCTTCAAAACGCCGCGTGGCTCAAACAAAGCGGCATCAAGCACACCTTCCGCACGCCGCTGATCCCCGATATCACCGATACCGAGGAAAACCTCAACGCGATCAAAACGATCGTCGGCGATAGCCCATGGGAAAAGCTCGCCTACAACCCTCTCGCGGGGGCGAAGTACAAAAATGTATTCAGAGAATACCTATTGGAAGACATTAGAAAGAGGTTGAAACAAAATGACGGTTGAAAGAATAACTCTGTTTGAAAACGTTTATTTGGATGTATATATTTCGGATAAGATTGATGGATTTGAGCGTAAGGCAATCCTTGTCATTCCGGGTGGGGGATACTCTTGTGTTTGTTCGGACAGAGAAGGTGAACCTATAGCGCAGGCGTTTATACCCTACGGATATAACGCATTTGTTTTGCATTATACGGTAGATAAAAAACAGCCTTTTCCCACTCAGCTTATTGAGGTAGCCGAAGCAATAAAGCATATAAAGGACAACTCCGAAAAATACGGAATTGCAAAGGAGAAAGTATTTGTTGTAGGCTTTTCGGCAGGAGGGCATTTGGCGGGTTGCTCGGGGATTCTTTGGAAGCACCCTCAAATTTACGAAAAAATATCTATGCCATACAGCTATAATAAGCCTACTGGCGTTATGCTGATGTATCCCGTCATTTCTCCTGTGCATCACGGCTTTTCCTTTAACAATCTTCTTTGCAAGGAGCAACCGACCAAGGAAGAATTGAACAGTGTTTCCTTGGAAAAGCACGTTGACTCCGACAGCGCTCCAGCATTTGTATTCCATACGTCAAATGACGAGGTGGTAAACGTAAAGAACTCTCTTAGCCTTGCGAATGCCTATTCGGATGCGGGTGTAAAATACGAGTTACATATTTATCCCGATGCGCCTCATGGAATTGCTTTGGCTAACAGTATAACCGATTGCGGGAAATCCTATTGGAATGATCCCGCTATGGCGGAATGGGTGAGAATGGCTGCATACTGGGCAGAGAATATCACAGAGAATGGATGATCTGTACTATGGAACTGACAAGTAACAACAAAAGTATCAATTTTGATATTGTAAATATCAATGGCGGCATAGCGGTTTACGTTAGTGGAAAAGATGAGCTCATATATTCAACGAATATTCCGGATACCTCCGAATATCTTGCAATCGAAAATCACTCGCCCTTTTGGTGCCGTCCTTTTTGGGGTTCATCTCTTTCCGAGCTGCCCGCACGAGTACAAGCGCTACTTTTGAAGAACGGTGAAACCTACACATATTACCTTCCCGTTTGTGACAGCGTGTTCAAAACGCTGATCCGAGGCGGGGAACACGGAGTGGAGTTTTACACCTATTCCAATTGTGAAACAGTTACCAAATGCGCCCACCAGCTTGCGTTCATCTGCCTTGAAGGAAAAGCCCCCTTGTCGCTGATGAAGCAAGCTGCCAAAGCTGTTTGCGAATTGCTTGGAAACGGACTGAAGCTCCGTGAGGGAAAAAAGGTTTCCGAGGTGTTCAACTATCTTGGCTGGTGTTCATGGGATTCCATGCAGATTAGAGTCAACCATGAGGGGCTTTTAGAAAAGGCGAGAGAGTTCAAGGAAAAGAATGTCCCTGTCCATTTCGCAATCATCGACGATATGTGGGCAGACGTGCCTGCACTCAACGAGATTCCCAAAGATGCCGATTTTGGCAGCATGGTACACGCCATGCACGCAAGCAAGCTACGATCCTTTGAGGGAGATCCCAAACGCTTTCCCAAGGGAATGGCAGTGGCGATTGCGGATCTG
>JAFTMU010000277.1 GCA_017452215.1 Clostridia bacterium | reverse complement strand
CGCTCGCTGCGGTCTCCCGTGCCCACCTGCTGGCGACGCTCGGAGGAAATGGTGTCATCCTGCTCCTTTTGCTTGCGATCGTAAAGGATGGTGCGCAGCATTTTTAGCGCCTTATCCTTGTTTTTGAATTGGCTCCGTTCCTCCTGACACTCCACCACGATGCCCGTGGGCTTGTGGGTCAGGCGAACGGCAGACTCGGTCTTGTTGATGTGCTGACCGCCCGCACCGCTGGATTTGCAGGATTCAAAGAGCAGGTCGGAGGGGTTGATTTCCACAGAGACCTCCTCTGCCTCGGGTAGCACCGCTACGGTTGCCGTAGAGGTTTGAATGCGCCCCTGGGACTCGGTCTCGGGAACTCTTTGCACCCGATGTACGCCGCTTTCGTACTTGAAGCGGGAGTAAGCGCCCTCTCCCTCGATCTGAAACGCCAGCTGACGGTAGCCACCAAGCTCAGTGGGGGTCTCGCTCAAGAGGGAGCAGTGAAAACCCTCGCCCTCGGCGTACATGGTGTACATACGGTACAGGACGGCGGCGAACAGCGCCGCTTCCTCACCGCCCGCTCCCGCACGGATCTCCACCATGACGTTTTTTTCGTCGGTGGGGTCTTTGGGGAGGAGCAGGAGGGTCAATTCGTTGGTCAAGGCTTCGATCTGCTCCTTCGCCCCCCGAAGCTCCTCGTTTGCCAGAGCACGGAGCTCGGGGTCGGCGGTTTCCTCTAAAAGGGCAAGGGTATCGGCAAGATCCGACTCTGCCCGTTTCAAGGTTCGGTATTTTTCGATGATGGGGGTCAGCGTCTTATACTCCTTGGCGATCTCGGCGCACCGAACGGGATCGGAGGCTACCGCAGGATCGTACAGGGAGGCTTCCAGATGCAGATATTTTTCTTCGGCTTCCCGTAGCTTGTTGATCATAGCGGTATCCGTATCCTTTCTTGTTGATTATTCGAAGTTATAGAATGCACGGAAGGCACGGTATGCCTCGTACAGGTCTACCTTGGAGATGACCTCGTAGGGAGCGTGCATGGAGAGAACGCCCACACCCATGTCAATGGTATCGATGTTGTGGTTTGCCATATATTTTGCAACGGTTCCGCCGCCGCCTGCGTCCACCTTACCAAGCTCGCAGGTCTGCCATACGACGCCTGCTTCGTTCAGGCATCTGCGCACCCAAGCCACCAGCTCTGCGCTGGCGTCGGAGGTGCCGCCCTTACCGCCCGAGCCTGTAAACTTACACATGCTGACGCCGCAGCCGATGAGGCAGGAGTTGCGTTGCTCGTAAACGTCGGAGAAGTTGGGGTCGTAGGTTGCGGAAACGTCGCTGGAAAGGCACTTGGAGTTGGCACGGACGGTGGCTTCGTTGCCGCCCAGTGCCTTTGCGATCTCGGTAATGATGTCGGTGATCAGGCTGCTCTGCATACCCGTAACGCCGTCGCTGCCCGTTTCCTCTTTATCCACCAGAAGGCACATGGTGGTGTGCACCGATTCGTCGGCGTCGATGATAGCGGTGATGGAGGGGTAGGCGCAGACACGGTCGTCATGACCGTAGCCGCAGATCATGGAGCGGTCAAAGCCCACGTCACGGGCACGTGCGGCGGGGACGAGGGAAAGCTCTGCGGAAAGGAAATCCTCCTCGGTGATGCCGTAGGTCTCGTAGAGATAGCTGAGAACGCCCATTTTGATGCTGTCCTTTTCCTCGCCGTCCAAAGGTCTGCTACCGATGAGAATGTTCAATTTTTCTGCCTGGAATGCTTCACGCACGGTTTTGCCCGCTTCCTTGGCGGCAAGGTGGGGGAGCAGGTCGGTGATATACATGACAGGGTCGCTTTCGTTCTCACCGACGGTCAAGTTGATCACGCTGCCGTCCTGCTTGACTACCACGCCGTGGAGAGCGAGAGGTGTAGCGAGCCACTGATACTTGCGGATGCCGCCGTAATAGTGGGTCTTGAAGAAGCACATGCCGCTCTCCTCGTAGATGGGAACCTGCTTGAGGTCCAGACGGGGGGAATCGATATGCGCCGCCGTGATGCGGATACCGTTGTTGATGCTTTCGCTTCCGATGCGGAACAGGAAGATATTTTTGCCTCTGTTGTTGTAATAGAGCTTATCTCCTGCCTTCAACGGGTCGCCGAACTGATAAGGACGGTAGCCTGCCGCCTCTGCCATGCGAACGCATTCGGTGACAGCCTCACGCTCGGTCTTGGCGGCGTCAAGGAACTTGACGTAATCCTTGGCGTATTCATAGGCGCTTGCAACGATTTTTGCACCTGCCTTTTCGTAAACGGTCTTTTTTTCGTATTTGAGTTGCTTGTTCTCGGACATAATGATTTGCTCCTTGTGTATTAGAAATATAATTTTGTGTACATGGTGATTGCCTCATTCACCTCACTGACGAAGGAGGCGGTGGAGGCGTTGGGAATATACGCCAGCGTGCCAAGCTCGGTGACGTATTCGGGATTTTGGAGCCATGCGTCTACGGTTTTTGTTCCTGCGTCGTAGGCGGCGAGGACCGTCTCCCACACGCCGTAGCGTTGATAGAGGTGGGAGAGGTAGGCGGCTCCGTATTGAAGATTGGTTTTTGGGGCGTACAAAAGCTCGGCGTCGTCGTTTTTGTTAAGGATATCGGCGCCGATCATGGAAAATTCCTCGGGTGTCAATTGCATGAGTCCAATGCTGCCGTCCTCGGACACCGCATTGCTGACAAAGCCGCTCTCGGTGCGGATCACTGCCCAGAGGATCACCTGGGGGATCCCGTTGTTCTCCGCCGCCTCCGCAATCAGCTCGGCGTAGGAATCCATGGGATATTGGTGCTTTTCCACCAGAGTAGCAATGCCGTCGAAGGCAAAGCCGAAGCCGACGGAAACGGCAAGGATCAGTAAAAAAATGACGACACGGCGAAGGGTAAGCTTCAAGAGGGGAGCACCCCCGTTTCCGTGAGAATGCGGCGAACGGCGGGGAGCAAGCTCTCAACCGAGGTGTTATTTTCGATAACGTACTCCGAATGCTTGCGAAAATAGTCGTCGCTTTTTTGGGAATCGATGCGGCGAAGGGCGCTCTCGGCGTCAATGCCGTCCCTTGCCATGATCCGCTCGATGCGCAGGGAACGGTCTGCAAGCACCGAAACCACGGTGTTACAGATGCGATGCGCACCTGCCTCAAAAAGCTGCGGCGCATCAAAAACGGCGGCTCGGACTCCTTTTGACCGGAACTGTGTCAAGAGTGCCTGCACCTTTTCCATTACGTAGCGATGGGTGATGGAATTTAACCTTTGGAGTGAAGCGGGATCGGAAAACACGATGCCCGAAAGCACACGGCGGTCAAGAGAGCCGTCGGATGCAAGGATCTCTCTGCCGAAGCATTGGGTCAATTCGTCAAGGCAGGAGGAGGGAGGGAGAAGAAGCTCGTGGTAGACCTTGTCGGCGTTGATGACGGGAAGCCCGTACGCCTCAAACAAGCGTGCCACCTCGCCCTTTCCTGCGCCGCTGGGACCTGTCAGTCCGATTACAAGCATGCTTCCACCTCCGTTCTTGCCTTTATTGTAAGCGCATTCCTTTTCTCTCTTATTTTGCGTTTTTTCGGTTGAAAATCGAAAAACGCACATCTATTCATCTTATTATACCGCATTTTTTGACGTTTTGCAATAGGAAAAATACTTTTATTTTGTAAATTCATTTTTGCCAAAATGTCGCTTTTCAAAACTTTTATATTGCATTTTCCTGCAAAAGAGAGTATAATGTAATTATATTAAGTGATGAGGGAGGATCGGAATGGAAAAATTACTGCGCTCCTTGGAAAAAGCGGGGATCGTTTGGGAAACAGTCTGTCCTCTGTCCGAGCATTCCAGCTTTCGCATCGGGGGCTTTGCCGCTTTGGCGATCTTTCCCAAAACAAAAGAACAGCTGTCCGAGGGGCTTGCGATCCTTGTCGAGCGGGAGATTCCCATTACCGTGATCGGAAAGGGAAGCAACGTGGTCTTTCCCGACGGAGGGCTTTCGGGAGCTGCGGTATTTACTGATCGCTGTCGGACTATGCGGATCGACGGTGAGCGCATCAATGCCGATGCGGGCGTATCTCTTTCTACTCTTGCCAACGCCGCAAGGGACGCATCTCTCTCGGGAGCGGAGTTTGCCTTTGGCATTCCCGGTACCGTGGGCGGCGGCGTATTTATGAATGCCGGCGCCTTTGGCGGGTGTATGGGAGATATTTGTGTCAGATCGGAATATTACGATACACAGAGTGGCAAGATCGGCTTTTTTGAGGGGGACGCCCAAGGGTTTGGCGTGCGTACCTCGGTGTACGAGAATCATTCTCCCCGCTACGTGATCCTTGGTGCGGAAATGCAGCTTAAAGAGGGAAAAAAAGAAAGCATTTCCGCTGCAATGAGTGAGTATTGGAGTCGACGGCGCACCACCCAGCCCTTGGAATACCCCAGTGCGGGGAGCGTTTTTAAGCGTCCCCACGGATATTTTGCAGGGAAGCTGATCGAGGATTGCGGTCTGAAGGGACTAACGGTGGGGGGCGCACGTGTTTCGGAAAAGCACGCAGGCTTTATCGTCAACGTGGGAGGCGCCACCGCTGAGGACGTCAAACGTTTAGTAGAGAAGATTCGCTCCGAGGTTCTGTTGCAGACAGGCGTAGAGCTGGAATGTGAGATACGGTTCTTATAAATCGGGAAAGGAGAAAACGGAGATGTCATTTGCAGATCAGGTGCGCAGGGAGCTTTCCGAAGCAGTGATCAAAAAGTCCTGTTGCAGACGTGCCCTGGGTGCGGGATTTTTGATCCTTGCCAAAAGAGTGTCGGCGTCCCGTTCCTCCTTGCGTTGCCGATGGGAGATCTCTGCCTCCGTGGCTGCCGAGGTCTTGGAAAAGACCTATGCAAAAAAAGCGGAGATCTTATCCACGGGAGATCACGGACACCGCTATTGGGATCTTTACATTGACTCGCCCGCTGCCGCAAAATTGGTCAGCGCCTTGCAAGCGCCCGACGCCGATCTTGATGCGCTTCTGCATCTCTCGGCTTGCGAGGGGTGTCGCTCTGCGTTCCTCAGGGGTTTGTTTTTTGCGGCGGGGACGGTGAACGATCCCAAGAGCTCCTCTCATTTGGAGCTGTTGCTTCCGTCCTTTGTTCCTTGCGATACGGTCGCTCTCTTTCTCGATTCCTTGGGGTATCCGCCAAAGCGGATCAAACGGTCTGCGGGGGTGGGGCTTTACTACAAGGATAGCACGTCGGTGGGGGACCTGATCACCCTGATGGGCTCCCATAGTATCATTTTTGAGTTTTACAATGCCCGTATCGCACGGGATACCAGAAACAACGAAAACCGAGCCACCAACTGTGTGGCAAAAAATATCGAACAATCCATTCAAGCCGCCGCCCGACAAATGGAGGCGATCGGACGGTTGATGGCGAGCGGAAAGCTGGACGCCTTGCCCGAGGCGCTCAAAGTCACGGCACTGTTGCGCTATCGGAATCCCGATGCCTCCTTGGACGAGCTGAAGGAGCTGCATACGCCCCCCATCTCCAAGTCCGGCTTGAATCACCGTCTGCAAAAATTGATGGATGCGGCGGAGCAATCAAAGGAGTCATTATGAACGGATTTGTCCATTTGCATTTGCATAGTGAATACAGCCTTCTCGACGGCGCCTGCCGTATTTCCGAGATCCCCAAGCGGGTGAAGGAATGCGGACAGGAGGCGGTTGCCATTACCGACCACGGCGTAATGTACGGCGCCGTGGCATTTGACCGTGCCTGCCGTGCCGAGGGGGTGCATCCCATCATTGGCTGCGAGGTGTACGTGGCTCCCACCTCACGCTTTGATAAGACCAACACGGGGGAGGGCTATGCCGACCATCTGGTCCTGCTTTGTGAGAACGAAACGGGATACCGCAATCTCATCGAAATGGTTTCCCGCTCCTTTACCGAGGGCTTTTACAACAAGCCAAGAGTAGACGATGAGCTACTGCGTACCTATTCCGAAGGCTTGATCGCTCTTTCCGCTTGCTTGGGCGGTCGGATCCCCAAGCTTTTGTCAAAGGGGGATTTTTCCGAGGCGAGAGCGGTTGCAAAACGGTATAGCGAGATCTTTGGAAGGGATCATTTTTACATTGAGATCCAGGATCACGGTCTTTCCGAGCAAAAGCAGGTGCTGCCGCTTTTGGCAGAGCTTGCCCGTGAGTGCGAGCTCCCCTTGGTAGCCACCAACGATTGCCATTATCTGCGTCGGCAGGATGCCGACACCCAGGCGGTGCTGATGTGCATTCAGACCAACACGACCGTGGATGCGGGCAGACCTGCGGCATTTGCCACCGATGAGTTTTATCTTAAGGATTCGGCAGAGATGTCCATGCTGTTCCGCCAATATCCCGAGGCGGTGGAGAATACGGCACGTATTGCCGAGAGATGCAACGTGGAGTTTGATTTTTCCACCACGTATCTGCCTAAATTCCCCACACCCGTGGGTGTGAGCGCCGAGGAGCATTTGCGACACCTTGCAGAGAAGGGCTTTTTGGATCGGGTGGCACGTGGGCATATCGTTTTCGATCAATATACCCGGGAGGACTACCAAAGGCGCACCGAATACGAATTGGACGTCATTGGAAAAATGGGGTACGCCGATTACTTTTTGATCGTGCAGGACTACGTGAATTTTGCACGCTCCAAGGATATTCCCGTGGGACCCGGCAGAGGCTCGGGGGCGGGAAGTCTGGTGGCGTATTCCTTGGGGATCACCGACGTGGATCCCTTGCGTTTTGATCTGCTCTTTGAACGATTCCTCAATCCCGAGCGTGTCAGCATGCCCGATATTGATATCGACTTTTGCTACAACCGACGGGACGAGGTGATCCAATACGTCACAAGCAAGTACGGCGCAGATCACGTCTCCCAGATCGTGACCTTTGGTACACTGGCTGCCCGTGCCGCCATTCGTGACGTGGGACGGGCGCTTGGAATGTCCTATGCCGAGGTGGATGCAGTGGCAAGAGCCATTCCCCAGGAATTGAATATCACCATTGAAATGGCGCTGAAAATGCCCGATCTGCGCCGTCTGTATACCGATTCGGAGCAGGTGAAGCGGTTGGTGGACACGGCAATGGCGCTGGAGGGAATGCCTCGCAACATCTCGGTCCACGCCGCAGGCGTGGTCATCACCGACCGTCCCATTTCCACCTACGTGCCCCTTGCCGTGAGCAATGGCACCGTGGTGACCCAGTTTGATATGGATACGGTAGCAAAATTGGGCTTGCTCAAATTTGATTTTCTTGCCCTCAGATACCTGACCATTATTCACGAGGCAGAGGAGCTGATCGCAGAGAATGAGCCGGCGTTTGATATTGAAAAGCTTCCCTTGGACGATAAGGATACCTATGCCTTGATCTCCTCGGGAAAAACGGGAGGCGTGTTCCAATTGGAGTCGGGAGGAATGAAGCAGATGCTGACCTCCTTACAGCCCGAGAGCATTGACGATATTATTGCCGCCATCGCTCTCTATCGCCCGGGCCCCATGGATTCTATTCCCACCTTTATTGAGTGTCGTCATCACCCAGAAAAGGTGACCTATGCCACGTCCGAATTGGAGCCGATCTTGCGCTCTACCTATGGGTGCGTGGTCTATCAGGAGCAGGTCATGAGTATTTTCCGCCAGATTGCGGGATATACCTTCGGACATGCCGACGTGGTGCGCCGTGCCATGTCAAAAAAGAAGGCGGACGTGCTGCTCTCGGAGAGGGAGGCATTCGTTTCGGGAGCCTTGGAGCGTGGAATTGAGCGTGGTGTGGCGGAGCAGCTCTTTGCCGACATGGAGAGCTTTGCCAACTATGCGTTTAACAAATCCCATGCGGCGGCGTATGCGATGATCTCTTATCGCACGGCATACCTTAAATGCCATTATCCGCAGGAGTATTTTGCGGCGCTTTTGACCAGCGTTCTTGGCAGTCAGACCAAGGTGGCGGAGTATATTGCCGAATGCTCCTCACGAGGCATTCGAGTCCTGCCGCCCGACATTAACGAGAGCCGTATGTATTTTTCCACCGACGGAAAGAACATTCGCTTTGGACTGTTGGCTCTGAAAAACGTAGGCGTGCAGTTCTTAAAGCAGATCTTTGAGGAACGCAAAAGGGGCGCTTTTTCCTCCTTTGAGGATTTTGTCAACCGTATGCCTGCGGGAGAGTTGAACAAGAGAATGGTGGAATCCCTGATCAAGGGCGGTGCCTTTGACCGTCTGGGTGTTTACCGCAGCCGTTTGCTTGCCGTGTATGAGATCATGCTGGACAGCGCATCGGAGAGAGGCAGAAACAATCTGGAGGGACAGCTGGATATGTTCTCCTCCCTTGGCGCATCGGCGGTGGATGCCCCCACGGTTTCCTATCCCAATATTCCCGAGCTTGGCGTCAGGGAAAAATTGATGATGGAAAAGGAAGCCGCAGGAATGTATTTTTCCGGCAATATGCTGGACGAATACGGAAAGCACATTGCATTGTTCAAGCCGCAATCCATTCTGGATATCGTGGGGGAGGATGCCGAGCCCGAGGATAAGGACTACGCCAAGGTGGTGGGAATGATCACCTCGGTGACCGTAAAGAACACCCGTGGCGGTGAAAAGATGGCATTCTTTACCTTAGAGGATCGCATGGCGGAAATCGAATGCGTTGCGTTTTCCCGCCGCTATTTAGAGTTCTCACATCTGATAAGACAGGACAACGGAGTTTACGTAGGCGGAAATATTTCCCTTAGAGAGGACGAGCCTCCAAAGCTCCTGGTGCACCGCATGGAGGCGTTGGTAGAGAACAACCGTTTTCGTCCCGAGGAGTTTCGGGAGAACGAGGACGGAAGCATGAGCTATACTCCGCCTGTCCCCAAGGAATCTGCGCCGAAAGCGGAGAGGGAGGATCTTTCCCGTGCGCAGCGTCTGTTTTTGAGAGTTCCCGGGGAGAGGAGCCTTGAATTTGCAAAGGCGCACAATCTGACCGACATCTTTGAAGGTCCGTTTCCTACCTATTTCTACTATGCGGACGAAAAGCGCTATGAAACCACGCCTGTGGGGATTTATCTGTCGCACTACGTGCTGAAGGAATTGAAGGATCTGTTGGGCGAGGAGAACGTGATTTTGAAATAAGGAAAGCAGAATGATACAGTTTATTTTTCTTGATCTTGACGATACGATCCTGGATTTCCGCCGCACGGAAGCGGCGGCGATCCGAGCCACCCTTTCTACCTTGCTGGCAAGGGAGCCGGAGGAGTGTGTGATCGCACGTTACCGTGAGATCAATTTGGAGCAGTGGAGAAAATTGGAGCGTGGCGAGGTAACCAGGGAGCAATTAAAAACGGTTCGGTTTGAGCGCTTGTTTGCCGAGATGGGGGTGGGCGCATCTCCCTCTATGGCGCAGCATTTGTACGAAAAGAACCTCTCCACGGGGCATTTGTTTATCGACGGCGCACCGAGCCTGTTGCAGAAGCTGTATGGGAAATATTCCTTGTATATCGTCTCCAACGGAAATCTCTCGGTGCAAAGAAGCCGCATTGCTTCCTCTGGGATCGCTCGGTATTTTGACGGGATCTTCATCTCCGAGGAGGTGGGGGCGAATAAACCGAAAAAGGCGTTTTTTGACGCATGCTTTGCGCAAATACCCCAGTTCTCCCCCGACCGTGCCGTGATCTTGGGAGACAGTCTGACCTCGGACATTCAAGGCGGGATCAACGCAGGGATCCGTACCTGCCTGTTCGTCCCTCACGAGCGGGAGGAAAGGGAGGATATCGTTCCTGATTTTGAGATCCGCCGATTGTCGGAATTTCTTGATGTTCTGAGGCTTTTGAATGCCGAGAAGGAGTAAAAAAGAAAAACGCAACCGCTGGTTGACAAATTTCCAAGTCTGATTGCTTGCGTTTTATGACCGATTTTGATAAAATAGCAGTACAAATAAGCAACAGGAGGTATTGACTGTGAAGCTTGCGGACAAAATTATACGCTTGAGAAAGCAAAAGGGCTGGTCGCAGGAGGAGCTTGCCGAGAGATTGGAGGTTTCCAGACAATCGGTCTCCAAATGGGAGAGCGGACTTTCCAATCCCGATCTTGATAAGATCATCTCTTTGAGCGATCTGTTTGGTGTGAGCACGGATGAGCTTTTGAAGGACGAGCTTCAAGGCGTAACGGAAGCAAGAAAAAGTAAAGTCGGGGAGACGGCAGAGGGACAGGAGCAAACGGAAATGATCCCTCTCCGCCGAGTGGAAAAAGCAGAGGCAGAGCGATATCTTCAAACGGTGCGTCTGCTTTCTTGGCGGTTTGCCCTTGGGGTGATGCTTTGCATCCTTTCGCCCATTTGCTTGATCTGCCTTGCAGGTGCTGCGGATGCGGGAATGCTTGGTGAGGGATTGGCGGTAGGGATCGGTCTTGGTGTGCTTTTGGCATTCGTTGCCGTGGCGGTGGCGATCTTCATTCCGAACGGTATGCGTCTGTCGGAGTTTGACTATTTGGAAAAGGAATCCATTTGCTTGTCGGAGACGCTTTCCCAAGAGATCGGGAAGAGGCATTCACAGTTTGCGCCAAAGCACCGTTTGTTTGTGACAGTGGGATGCGTGATCTGTATTTTAGGCGCCGTTCCGCTTCTGGTGCTTTCCTGCATACAGGGAGAAAACGCCTTGGCGGTGGTCCTTT
>JAFTMU010000276.1 GCA_017452215.1 Clostridia bacterium | reverse complement strand
GCTACGTGCTCAGTGACGTTCGTCACCAGCTGTACCCCGATAACGAGGTTCCTTACGGCATTCTTCCCATCGCTAAGTACACATCCGGTCAAGAGGAATACAAATCCGTCGTTTACTACCAGGGCAACCACGCTCACCTGTGGGCGCTTCCCGTAAAGTGCGTCAGCAACGAGTATTCCGCTCTGATGCTTCAGGTCATGGCAGTATGGTCTGATCTTCCCGACTCCACCATGGACGCTTACTACATCAAGACTCTGTACAAGGCAGCTAAGGACGAGGGCTCTCGCCGCTCCTTGGATATCATCAGAGATTCCTTGGTATTCGATATCGGTATGCTGTTTGACAAGACTTGGGCAAACATGGATACGCATCTGAGACAGATCGCTACCACCGAAATCGTTGGCGGTAACTTCAACGCATTTGCAAGTGAGAGCGCTATCCAGGCTGCTACCGAGAGAATGAACGAGTCCTTGAATAAGTTCAAAGAATACTCCAAGGACTAATCCATTGAATACATCCCGACTGTCGACGGCTTTTGCTGCGATTGATTAGGGTCGGACGTTTTTGGCGGGAGGGACGCAAACCGTGTCCCTCCCGTGCGCCTTTTGACAGGTAAAGGCTCAAAGCAAGGCTTTGAAACGGGGTTGCCCGATGAAAAAGCCCGACTCTTCAATGCTTTGCTTTGGGCTTTTGCTTGAAAAATACATATTGGAAAATATGTTTACATAGAAAACCCCTTTGAAATATTTTTTGAAAAGGAGAAAAAAATGAAAAAAACAGTTTTGCGAATCCTTTTGGTTGCCGTGCTGGTTTTGGCGATGGCTTTGCCCATGGTCATGATCCCTGCCATGGCGGCTGAGTCGGTGACGTATTATTATCAGGACGATTTTGAAGGTTATTCAGGGAATCTGACCAATTTGGACGATAACTCCTCCGAACCTTTTTGGCATTACAGCGGTACCTCTGCCGCATGGCAGGCGCCCGCTGCGGCTTACATCACGTCTGACCCGTTCGATGCCTCCAATGAAGTAGTCCGGTTTGATTTTGAGGCAACGGACACGGGAAGCGTGGGCTATGATTTCATTTCTTATGGCGGTGACAGCAACAATCCTGCCGTGATCACGTGGAACGATAGCGCAAAGACATCGGGTACGGTGGAGATCACCTCTCCCTCCTCGTCCTACAACTCCTCCTATGCGGTGACCAGCCCCGACGGCGGTAAGACGGTGCTTGTAAACGGCGTTTACAAAAAGGTCTATTCCACCGCTGCCGAGAAGGAGATCATTTATGGCGGCGGCAACGTCAATAAGAACCTCACCTTTAATAATACACAGGCAATCACCTCGGGCACCGTGGTGTTTGAGTTGGATCTTTACCTCTCTTCCGATGCGAACGGACTGATGGTTTCGCAGGTCACGGGATTTAGCACTCTGTTTAGCGTTTCTCTCAGCTCCGCTTATCTCGAGCCTGCCTCAGGCACCTGGAAGGCAAAGCTGAACAAGGGTGAGTGGAACCGCATCTCGGTGATTGCGGATCTTTCTACAGGCGTGCGTGACTACTACGTGGATAACGTTTACGTGGGTCAATATACAGGCTCTATCACGTCTATTTCCGCACGCTCTTGGATCGCTGCGATGATCGTCAGAGGCGAGAGCCAGATAGGCAACATCAGCGGCTACGTGCTGTTGGATAACGCAAACATTCACTCTTTGCACAGCCAGGAGATCGTGAGTGCCTCGGAGTATACGTCCGAGAGCCTTCTCTCTGCAACGATCAAAACGCCCAAGGGTCATATTTCCAATATCATGGGCAAGCAGGCGCTTGTGACCCCCGGTGAGGTCAGCGTGGACGTAAAGTATCTTGAAAGTACCTATACGAACGGTCTTTTGAGCACCAATCTCCAAAAGGACGTTTCCATCCGTTTGACTAATACGGGCGGCGTTCGTTTCGCTACGAATATCAACACCACGGTGCTGGAAAAGCTGATCGACCTCAAGGACGAGGGATACATCAAGAACGTGAGCGTGGGAACGATGATCGCTCCCCTGGATTACGTACAGAGTGTTGGCACGTTTACCCACGAGGCTTTTGACAATGCAGGCAAGGTGTACCTGGACGTTGAGGGTAAGGTTGGCTCCTGGTACGAATCCTCCAATCTGACTCCCGATGAGGGATTTGACGAGATCTTCGTCGGCTCGATTCTGAACATCAAGGCAGGC
>JAFTMU010000275.1 GCA_017452215.1 Clostridia bacterium | reverse complement strand
TCCGCATTAAACCACTTTACTGTATCGTTGTTCATGTCGGTTACCTCCTGAAAATATTTGTACCCGTTAAAAATAAAAGCCCACACCACCCGCAAATCAGAAAAGCATGATCTGCGAACGCTGTGAGACCAAGGATCTTATCTCGAATACGCTATCAAGTATAGCACGGTCGGTAAAATTTGTCAATAGATTTTTCAAATATTTTTTCCATCTCTCTTGCAAGAATGACCGTTATCTGCTATAATGAAGCCAACAAAATAAACGTGTATGATCACATCGGAGGAACCGTTATGAAGCGTTTGACAAAAGGGATCCACCACATTGCCTTGAAGGCTGTCGGTGTTGAAAATTTCAAAAAGACCGTTGATTTCTACCACGGTCTGTACGGTATGGAGATCGTCAGAGAATGGGGCACGCCCGACGCCCCCGGCATCATGCTGGACACGGGTGCGGGGATCTTGGAGATCACCGCCATGGCAACCGATCGCCCGGGACAGGGAGCGCTGCGCCACCTCGCTTTGGAGGTGGACAGCGTGGACGAGTGCATCGAGATCGCAAGAGCCGCAGGCTATGAGATCACCATTGAGCCCAAGGACATCTGCTTCAACTCCGTCCCTCCCTTCCCTGCCCGCATCGGCTTTTGCATCGGTCCCGTGGGAGAAGAAGTCGAATTTTTTGCTTTGAGATAAAAGCCTTGTAACAGCAAGGCATAGAAAGGGAAACAGTATATGCGCATCCTCACTCTTGGAGACATCGTAGGCACCGCCACGATCTCCTATCTGCGGGAAAAGCTTTGGAGCGTTCGAAGCGCCGAGAAAATCGATCTTGTGGTCGCCAACGGAGAAAATACCTCCGAGATCCGAGGTCTTAGCGCACGCAACGCCGAGGAGCTTCTGGACACGGGAATCGATCTTATCACCCTTGGCAATCACGCCTTTGGGGTCAAGGATCTTTATCCCTTCCTGGAATCCAACGACCAAAGGATCATCCGCCCCGCAAACTATCCCCCCGCCGCTCCCGGCAGCGGATACACCGTGCTGACGGTAAACGGCTGGCGTCTGCTTTGTATCAACGTCAGCGGACGGGTCTTTCTCGATCCCCTCGCCTGCCCCTTTGAAACGGTGGATAAAATTTTAGATCGGGAAAAGGGACGGTACGATCTTGCCCTCATGGACATCCACGCAGAGGCAACCAGTGAAAAGCTGGCGCTTGCCCATTACTTTGACGGGCGGGTGCAGCTAATGTTTGGCACACACCCACGTTCCCACCGCCGACGAGCAGATCTGACCTCAGGGCTCGGGGTACGTTACCGATCTGGGAATGTGCGGTCCCTGTGACGGGATCCTCGGTGTGGACACGAGGGTAAGCATTGAGCGGTTGCGCACGATGATGCCCGTTCACCTCCAGGTAGCAAAGGGAGACGTCAGGGCTATGGGCGCTGTTTTCGACGTGGATGAATCCTGCCGTCGGGTACGCTCGGTCAAGAGAATTGTATTTTAAATAACAGAAAACGGTCGGCTCGGTGCATGGGCTGCCCGTTTTTCTTTCCTTTGTTGGTGAAATTTTTAACAAATGTTGGTTTTTTCCCGCTTTTACAGAGATTTTTTTTAAAAATCCCTTTACTTTTTCGGCAAGATATGATATTATATAGGTTGGTATAATAATAAATATCAATAAATTACAGGAGGTCTATTTTCCAATGGCTATTGTAAGAAAGAAAATTTCCATGGATGGTAACACAGCTGCCGCTCACGTATCCTATGCGTTTACGGAAGTTGCTTCCATCTACCCGATTACTCCTTCCTCTCCCATGGCAGAAGTAACCGACACGTGGGCTGCTACCGACAAGAACATCTTCGGCGAACCCGCAAGAAACATCTTCGGCGACACCGTTAAGGTGATGGAGATGCAGTCCGAGGCAGGTGCCGCAGGTGCCGTTCACGGTTCCTTGGCAGCAGGTGCTCTGACTACCACCTATACCGCTTCTCAGGGTCTTCTCTTGATGATCCCGAATATGTATAAGATCGCAGGCGAGCTCCTTCCCTGCGTCATCCACGTTTCTGCTCGTTGCGTGGCTTCTCACGCTCTGAACATCTTCGGCGACCACTCCGACGTGTATGCTTGCCGTCAGACCGGTTTTGCTATGATGGCAGAATCCAACCAGCAGGAGATCATGGACCTTGGCGCCGTTGCTCACCTGGCTACCATCAAGGGCCGTGTTCCCTTCCTTAACTTCTTCGACGGCTTCCGTACCTCTCATGAGGTCCAGAAGATCGAGGCTTGGGACTACAAGGATCTGGAAGAGATGGTTGATAAGGACGCTATCGCTGCATTCCGTGCACGTGCGCTCAATCCCGAGCATCCCGTTCTCCGTGGATCCGCTGAAAACGGCGATATCTTCTTCCAGCACAGAGAGGCTTGCAACCCCTACTATGATGCTCTTCCCGCAATCGTTGAGGAGTACATGGACAAGGTCAATGCAAAGCTTGGCACCGATTACAAGCTCTTCAACTACTACGGCGCTCCCGATGCCGACAAGGTCATCATCGCTATGGGCTCCGTTTGCGACGCAATCGAGGAAGTCATCGACTTCAAGCTCGCTCAGGG
>JAFTMU010000274.1 GCA_017452215.1 Clostridia bacterium | reverse complement strand
ATGCCGATGAAGCAGAGAACACCGACAATAAATGCTTCAATGAGCTGTCCCGAGATGAACTTTGCAAAAGTTGTATGAGAGGAACTGGCTATCTGTTCGATCCGATCTGCATATTTTGCAAACAGGAACATGGATTCCTTGCAGAAATTGGTAAACGCCACCAGCAAAAGCGGATGCTCCTCTGCCTTGTCCTGAGTCTTTTTTGTGGCGGTCAAGCGTCCCGACGACAAAAGCTCCTCTACTCGGAATCCGCACAGCCCGTCCAACGGATAAACCTCGTACAGGTGGGTATTGCAATTGGTATGTAAGCTTTTCTCATCCTCCAAGGAATGAGCCTCAAAGCATCCACCCATAAGGATCAGCTCCTTTTGAGTAGCAAAAAGATAGACATCTGCTTTTTTATGCTCTCTCGTTCGGTCGGCATAGGCGGCGATCAGCACCGATGAAGGATCTGTTCCATGCTCCTTTAAAGCCGAGTATACCGCCGACGGAATACGGTCGATTTCAAACACGGTATCCCCCCTTTCTCCTGATTTCTTATCACATATTTCCGTTATTATTGTAACGTTCAAAACTTGCGCAACAAGTATAAATCAAAACGAGCGCAAAAGCAATGGACTTTTCCGATTTTTACTTGCATTTTTTCGACTTTTCTTTTTGTACGTTCCATTTATGTACCCCCAAAGGGGGCAGCCTTATTTGCAACGGTTGTTATTCTGGTTGTTGTTCTGGCTATTGCGATTCTGATTGTTCTGGTTATTCTGGTTCTGGTTATTCTGATTCTGATTGTTCTGGTTGTTTTGGTTTTGATTGTTCTGGTTCTGGTAGTTCTGGTTCTGATTGCGGTTATTCTGATTGTTCTGATTTTGATTCTGGTTGTTTTGCATGTCTTGTGCACTCCTTTGTTTGTAATTTGGAATTACAGGTTCAGTATGTGCAAAATTCGGCGTCTTATTCAAGCTTGTAGAAGAATATTGCATTTCCATTTGCTCGATCAAGGAAAACAGCAAAGAGCAGAAAACGCCAACCGAGAGCAAGGAAGCAAGCAGTGCGATCCACCAAAGATGCGGATATGTTACCTGCAACGCAGAATCTGCGCAGCCAATGGCAAAGGAGACAAAAAATGCAAAAAAGACGATCAGTATCCTCTGCTTCATTTTTTTATGTAACCGCAGGGTGGCTCTTTTGGATACCTCCTCGGTGTCCTCTCCCCCGTAGATCACAGCCGTCTCACGGCAGATCAATCCGTAAAGAAGACGCAGCAGCAAATATAACAGTAAAAAGCTGCAAATTGCCTCGGCGATCTGCAATAGCTGAACACCGCAAAGTAAGCGGTAGGCATCGGGACTGTACAGAGATGCCTCAGGCTCGGTGAAGCGATACAGATAAGCCTCCGTCAGATACATTTGTCCAAGACTCACAACAGCATTCACGCCGCACGCTATGAAAAACGCCTTACGCCTCTTGCAAAAGTCCTCTAAAAGCAAAACGCCCGCCAAAAGAAAGACCGAGCAAAAAAGATTGGGGATCAGGAGTCGGTCATCCATGCGCAGATGCACCGAAAAGAGTGCCCCTACCGCCAAAAAAACAGAGGCAAAGCGAATCCGACGCAAGGAAAGCATGCCGACCTTGCAAAAGACCTCCTCTCGGTAAAACACCTCCAAGCGCTCGTTCCATACACGGTCTCCAAGCATCGCAAGGGCAAGTCTGATGATGCGCACCAACCAAAGAATGGCAAAGGGCAGCAGGATCAACACCGCAACGGTGCGGAACAAGCCCACAAACCGATACCAATCAAAATTCATTTTTTCCACCTCGTACTCAAACGAGGTCAGGACCGACGCCTCCGGCAGACACGAGAGCCAGGACGAAAGAACAACAAACACCGCCGAATAAGAGGACAGCAGTTCAAAACGGTTTTTCCCCCGTTTGATCACAAGCAGCTTCTCGCTGTTCGTTCTCTGCGCCAGAGCGGAAAATCCGAGGAACAGATCTCTGTATGCAGGGATCAAAAAGTAGCACTGCAATAACGCCATCACAAAGGTATAGAGAAGAAGCAAAACAGGCGTTTCGTAGACGTTCATCTCCCCGCCGCTGCGCAAAATATCGGAATGCAGATAATACTGCGCCAGGAAAGCCCCCACCGAGATCCAAACCATGATCTTAAGGCGGGAGAGCGCCTCGCTGATACGGACGTTCAAATCCGCAACCTGAGAAATGGCGGCGCACAAAAAAAGATATCCAACGAAATCGGGAAGCACGTCCACACCTCCCACCTGCGGGTGGAACAAAAACAGTGCGCCGGGGATCATCCAATAGAGCCCAAGCCCTTTTTTCGTTTTAAATTGCACAGCACTTCCCTCCCTTCTTCAAGCGAAACGATGCTCTATTTTTTCTTCTTT
>JAFTMU010000273.1 GCA_017452215.1 Clostridia bacterium | reverse complement strand
CAAGGGGCTCAACGACAAGCAGAAGGCTGCCATGAAGGCATTTGCCGACAGCTGCGGCGAAAGCAATTATGCAAAGCACAAGCAGTTCTTTAAAAAGATTTTCGGACAAAAGGATAAATAAGAGGTGACAGATGGTGGATCAGGACTATGTATTCGGTGACTTTGGTACGGTAAGCGATTGGACGCAGATCCGTGTGACGGTCAAGCTGGAAAAATTGGATGCGCTGACTGCTATTATGAGCATGGTATCCAACAATTTGCAGATCGAGGATTACAGTGATATCGATCTGAAAACCTGCTACGGTGACCTTATCGATGAAAGCATTCTCAATGCCGACAAGACCATTGCCTCGGTATCGGTCTATTTGCCTGCGGAGAGAAGCGTAGCAGAGTGCATTGCGTTTTTGAAGGAGCGCTTTGCTTCCTCCGAGCTTTTGGATGCCAAGATCGAGACCGTTGGCGTCAATGAGGAGGATTGGGCAAATTCCTGGAAAGCCTACTACAAGCCCATCAAGATCGGAGAGAGACTGGTGATCGTCCCCGCTTGGGAAAAATACGAGCCACAGGAAAATGAGTTGATCGTTCGCATGGACCCCGGCATGGCGTTTGGAACAGGCACTCACGAGACCACCCGCCTTGTGATCAAGCTTTTGGAAAAATACACCAATCCCGGGTGCCGTATGCTGGACGTGGGAACGGGCAGCGGGATTCTTGCCATTTGTGCCTCCAAGCTGGGGGCAGGGGAGTGCCGTGCCTACGATATTGATCCCATGGCGGTGCGTGTTGCCAACGAGAATATCAAGGACAGCGGTCTTTCCAATATCACCTGCCGGGTGTCGGATCTGCTCAAAGGCGTGGACAAGTCCAAGTCTTACGATCTGATCTGCGCAAACATCGTAGCGGACATCATCATTCGCATGACGCCCGACGTGGGGGCTCTGATGCACAAGGACACGGTGCTTCTTTGCTCGGGGATCATCATGGAGCGCAGCGAGGACGTGGTGGAATGCTTGGAAAAGCACGGCTTCTCCATTGTGGAGCGCTTGGAGGAGAACGGCTGGTGCGCTCTTGCCGTAATGAAAAAATAATTGCTTGAATTTCCGCAAGGGAGAGTCACTTGCGGAAATTTTTTTATTCTCCCTCCTTTTGCTATTGACGAAAGGGTTGGAATATAGTAAAATATAGTGGAAAGATTTTATTTTTTGAGAGGTTCGTATGCCAAGATTTTTCGTTCGAAGCCAACAGGTCCTTGACGGGACCGTTACCGTCCTCGGAGACGATGCGCATCACATCTCCCGATCCTTGCGAATGGCGGCGGGGGAGCGGATCGTTGTCTGCGATATGCAAAAAAACGAATACGAATGCGAATTGACCGAGTTTTTGCCCGATCGGGTTCTTGCGAGGATCGTCGAGAAGCGCAAATGCGACACCGAGCCCCCTTACCGTGCCCTTGTTTTTCAGGCGCTCCCCAAGGGGGATAAGCTGGACAGCGTGATCCAGAAGGCGGTGGAGTGCGGAGCGGGGGAGATCATCACCTTTGAAAGCGAGCGATGCGTGGTGCGTGCCAAGGGCGAAAACGAAGCGAAAAAGGTGGAGCGACGTCAACGCATCGCCCTGGAAGCCGCAAAGCAAAGCGGCAGAGGGATCGTTCCCGCCGTTCATCCTACCGTTTCCTTTGAAAAGGCGATATCGCTTGCCAAAGAGGCGGATCTTGCTCTGTTTTGCTATGAGGGAGACGGGACCGAGGCGCTTCCTGCCGTTTTGAAGCGGGAGAGAGCTGTCTTGATGCAAAAGGACGAGCCCACCGTTTCTATCGTGATCGGAAGCGAGGGCGGCTTTTCCTTGACCGAGGCGGAGCAGGCACGGCAGGCGGGATTGATCCCCGTGGGTCTAGGCAAGCGGATCTTGCGCACGGAAACTGCTGCTTCCTTTGCACTTGCCTGCCTTGTGTACGAGCTGGAAATGAATCAAAAGTCTTGATTTTTCTCTCTTTTTTGCTTTTTGACGAAAAAAGAGTAGCAAAAGGTGCTTTTTTTGACATGATGGGCACTTTGCATGAAAAAAATTGAAATTTTTATAAAAAATATTGAAAAACCTATTGAAAAATCACAAAAAATGATGTAAAATATATTTAGTTTTCTACGAAGTGGTCCCCAAAATTGATAGAGGAGATTTGTTTTTATGTCTAACAGGTTATTTCAGGGTGTCATTCACCAGATGAAGGATGCTATCGACCGTGTGATCGGTGTCGTTGATGAGAACGGTGTGATCATTGCGTGCTCGGAGCTGGTCAAGATCGGGGAGATCCGTCAGGGCATCCGTGATGAGCTCAGCTACACCAACGACGTGATCGCAAGCAACGGCTATACCTACCGTCCCATGACCAACGGTCCCAAGACCGATTACATCGTGTTCGTCGAGGGTGAGGACAAAATGGCAGAAAAAATGTCCAAGTTCCTTGCTATCTCCCTTGGAAATATCAAAAATCTTTACGATGAAAAATATGACAAGGGCTCCTTTATCAAGAATATCATTTTGGATAACATTCTTCCCAGCGATATTTATATCAAGTCCAAGGAGTTGCACTTCAACACCGAGGAAATGCGCATCGTGTTCTTGGTCAAGTTCTTCGGCAAGACCGATATGCTGCCCTTTGAGATGCTGCAAAATATGTTCCCCGACAAGACCAAGGATTACGTGATCAGCGTAGGGGAGCACGACATTGTTCTGGTGAAGGACGTCAAGCCCGGAACCGAATCCAAGGACATTGAAAAGATCGCTACCAACATTGCGGACACGCTCTCCGCTGAGTTTTATACCAAGGTTGCCATCGGTATTTCCACCGTTGTGGATAATATCAAGGACCTTGCCCGTGCTTACAAGGAAGCGCAGGTCGCCTTGGAGGTTGGTAAGGTATTTGAAAACGAAAAGAATATCATCAGCTATGAAAATCTCGGTATCGGTCGCTTGATCTATCAGCTGCCCACCACCCTTTGTGAGATGTTCTTGCAGGAGGTATTCAAGAGAGGAAGCCTTGAATCCTTGGACCGTGAGACCTTGCAGACCATTCAGTGCTTCTTTGAAAACAACCTCAACGTGTCCGAGACCTCGAGAAAGCTCTT
>JAFTMU010000272.1 GCA_017452215.1 Clostridia bacterium | reverse complement strand
GCCGATCTTCCCATTGTGGGCGGTTCGATCCTGACCCATGACCATATGCAGGGCGGCAGATACACCTTTGCCATGGAAAAGGCAGAGGTGGAAAGGGAACTGTCCTTTTCCGAGTTTCCCGACGTTCGGGCGGGCATTTTGCATTGGCCCCTGTCGGTCATTCGCCTGACCTCTTCCAACCGTGACGCTTTGATCGAGCTTTGCGACCGCATTCTCGGGGCATGGAGGGAATATTCCGATCCTTTGGCAGGAATTTATGCTGAAACCGACGGAGAGCCTCAAAATACCGTAACTCCAATTGCACGCCGCAGAGGAGAGGACTATGAGATCGATCTGGTACTCCGCAACAATCTGACCACCGAGGAGCATCCCTTGGGTGTGTTCCATCCCCATGGGGATAAGCACAACATCAAAAAGGAAAACATTGGTCTGATCGAGGTCATGGGCTTGGCGGTGCTTCCCGCACGGCTCAAGGGCGAGCTTTCCTTGCTTGCCGATGCCATTCTTTCGGGCAAGGATATCGCCTCCATAGAGCCCATTGCCAAGCATGCCGCTTGGGTGGCGTCCTTTGCCGACCGATACGTCTTTACTTCCGACAACGTGCAAGAGATCCTGCAGCTTGAGGTGGGCAGAACCTTTGAGGGCGTTTTGGAGGATGCAGGGGTCTATAAATGCACCCCCGAGGGCAGAGCCGCCTTTGGACGCTTTGTTGACCGTATTCACTGAAGAAAACTGAATTTTATAAAAAAAGAGGAACGATAGATGAAAAAGAATTTGAGAAGTATGATCGAGACGTATCAACCCGACACGGCGCAATGCCTTGTGGACGTGAATCAGCACGATCTGATCGAGAGCAGCGGAATGCTCCCCGATCTTGCCCACAAAAAGAGCGCCCACATGACAGCGGCGTGGAAGCCGCTTGAGATGGGGAAGGTATCGATCCCCATGGGCGGCTCGGATCTTTCGGGCTGGCGGTATCTTACCTTCTCGGCGTTTTCCGTTTGCGCCGAGGGACTTTGCTTCCGCTTGATGTTTGACAACAGCGCCGACGGAGAAGGGAAGGGCGGATATGCCTGCGAGCTTACCGTGGAAAAGGACGGCTGGAACGATTATCGCATCGAGCTCCCCTTTATGCACAACGTGGGAGAGGCACAGGGCTGGAACAACGTTGGTTCTATTACCTTGGAAGCCGTTGTTCCTCCCGCCGACACCAAGCGCAAAAGCGTTCTTTACTTTGACAATCTGTTCGTTTTGCGTGACGTGGCAGCTCCGCTCTTTACCAAGATGCCCGAGCTCAAGGGCGCTGCGCTCTTTTCCAAGACGGGTAACTTTACCATCATTGACCGCAAACGGATCGCAAATTCTATCGATGGAGCTGTGGCAAAGCCTTTTGAGGCAGACGGGATCCTGTGGCTCCCCATGGCACCCGTTGCGGCAGGGATCGCACACTCGACGGTGGTGGACAACCGTGCGCTGACCTTGAACTTTACTTACCGCCGCAAGAAATACGTCTTCTCGGCTACGTCCGACCAAATGACCGTAGACGGAGAAGCAGAGTCTTTGGGCTTCTATCCCAAAGCTGTGGGCGGAACGTTGTTCTTCCCCGCAGATTTTGTTCGTGAATTTTTCCGTTGGAGACAGATCTACACCGATCCTATGGGACTTGTGGTGCTTTCCAATCGCAAAAATATTTTCCGTGGCGCAAAGGACGCCAAAACAGTATGGCAGCTGGTGGCAGATCTGACCTTCCTGCGCCCCGATGGCGAGAAGATCCTTTCCGATCTGCGCCGCCGTTTCCCCAATCCCACCAAGGGACGCCTGCTTTTCTCCTACGAGGAATTGATGCAGCTGCGCCGAAGCGCAAAGGAGAATGGGGAGCTTGCCGAATATCTGCGTGCCCTCAAGGATGCTTACGGCACGTCCTCACGGGCATTCGGCGCCCAGCCCATCTCGGTGCACCTGCCCCGCACTGCCTCTGCGCTGACCGCAGAACTTGGTGAGGCGGCAGATAAGATCCTTGCATTTACCACCCTGTACCGTGTGACGGGAGATAAAAAATACTGTGAGCGTGCCGCAGAGGAGTGTGAAGCGCTTGCGGAGTTCAGCGATTGGAACAGTGAGCTGGTCTCCTCCCTGGGAACGGTATGCTTCTCGGTAGCTCTGTGCTACGATTGGTGTCACCACGTGTGGAGTGAGAGCAGAAAAGCAGTGATCGAGCGTGCAATGCTCCGCAACGGTATGCGTGTGGGACTGGAAATGCTGGACGGCAAACGGAAAATGTGGATCCAAGGAGGCACTGCGGCGGCGGTGATCGATGCGGGGCTTCTTGCTATGGCGCTTGCCCTTGCCGACGTATATCCCGAGACCGCACTCAAGCTGCTGAACCGCATTTTGCGCAACGTGGAGCCCTGCTTTGCATCCTATGCCCCCGACGGCGGTTACAGCGAGGGAATTGCCGCATGGGAAAAGAGCTTCCGTTCGCTTTCCCTCATCATTGCAATGCTCAAGCGTGCCACGGGTGACGATTACGGATTGTTCTCCGCTCCCGGCTTTGCCGCAACCGCATATTTTCCGATCTGCACCGAAACGGCAAACGGTGCGTGGAACTATCACAACACCCCTGCACGCCCCATTGATACCTCGATGATGTTCTGGCTGTCGGGGGAGGCGGAGAATCCTCTGGCTGCATGGATGCGCCGTCAGCAGCTGCTCTCGGGACAAAAGCAGGTACATCCCTTTGATATTTTGTTCTATACCCCCGTTGACGATACGATGGCTCCTCGCCTTCCTATGGATGCGGTCTACCGCAAGGCAGGCTTGGCGATCATGCGCTCGGGCTGGGGCAAGGAGGATTTGTTCCTCGGTCTCCACGGCGGCAGCAACCGTGCGGTCAACGGCGACCTGGATGCGGGCAGCGTGATCCTGGAAGCAGGCGGTGTGCGCTTCTTCTCTGAAACCGGCGGCATCGATTCGCTTTCCATTATGCTTCGTCGCAGAGCAAAGGGACAGAACACGATCGTGGTCAATCCCACCCAGGAACCTGCGCCCGACCAAAACCCCAATGCCGAGGCAAAGCTGACCGAAATGAAGGGCAGCGCCGAGCGGGTGTACGCCGTTGTGGATATGACCTCCACCAACGACGCTATCACCAAGGGAAAGAGAGGCGTCATGCTGACCGACGGACGTAAGACGGCGGTGATCCAGGATGAGCTTGTGCTTGCAGGTCCCGGAGAGATCCTTTGGACCGTTTACACGCCTGCCGCAGTGACCTTGTGCGGTGGCAACAAGGCGGCGAAGCTGGAAAAGGACGGCAAGACCCTGCTTTGTAAGATCGGAGGTCTTGGGCAGGCAAAATTTGCCGCAGAGCCTGTGGATGGATGCGACCTTACCCGTCTGTATATCAAGACGGAGGTCAAGGAGCGGGTGCGCCTGTCGGTGGCTTGCTCGTTGCTCTCCGAGGGCGAGACCCATACCAAGAAGCTTTACGATATCACTCCCATCTCCGCTTGGGGAGAATAATAAGAGAAAGAGCCGCATCTGCTTTGCAGTTGCGGCTCTTTCTCAATGAATTGCAACCTGACGGTTGCATGAATTGAGCAGGGGTGCTCATGAATTGGCTTCACCATGAATTGCGCCAAGGCGCATGAGAGGTTGTTCCTTTTGTGCAATTTGTTGTTTTAGATCCCTTTTGTCTACAGTCTGCCCGTTTTACGGGGGGATATTTATTTTTTGGAATATAGATCTAACCTTTCATCTCCCGTCTGCGTTTTTCACAGCGGTCGAAAAAATTATTGATCTTGAGCTTTATCTATGATAGAAGCCATTTTATTTGTCCCAACAATTTTATGCCTTTACATATTTTTGATTGGAACTCTTGGGTTTATCGGGCATAGTCAATTTTAATTTTCCGCTTTCAACAAGAGGTGCGACAATCTGTCCCATAACGTAGTTGCGTGATTTACCCGCAAAGGAAATCAGTTCTGCTCTTGAACGAGGAACAGAGCAAAATTCGATAATAGAATCAGTGAGAGAAGCAGACTCTGTGTGGTACCCGTTCTTCATAATTACCTTGAACTCACCGTGCCTGACTGAAAATACGGGAACGGGAAGTCCTGCATTTAAGAACTCCATTCTTATTGTAGGGATACCCGAGTATCTGTTCTCTGTAATATTCAAAAGTTCAAGCATATTAGCAAGCGCAGCATTCCTTGTTTCGGGATGAACCTTACCAAGAGCATCAATTGTGATTTTGCCATATAATCCACCACTATTGGTAATTTCCATACGGTCACGGTACATTTCAATACGGATCGGCACATTTTCGGTATGAATACTATAATCGCGGTGTACCAATGCATTGAGTATTGCCTCGCGCACTGCCTTAATGGGATATTCATTTTTATCCGCACGTTTGCCGTTATCGTCTATGATAGTCTTTGTACGGCTGTTTTTGCGCACAAACTCAACCGCCTCGTCAAGCATATCGGGAATTGCGCCGGTTATACGCTTGTTATCAATAAAACGCTCTCCATCAGTTCCTGTCGATCCCATTTCGGTTCCGGGTAATGATACTGCGGTAATGCAAAGCTGAGGAAAATAAGTCTGCGGATATTTGGAAAATGTCATAAGTCCCGCAAGGGTAGGTGATCCATCAGATGTCACACCCATTAATTCAAGTATTTCGTTTTCTGAAACATTTTCAGCCAAGTTGCGGCGCTCATTCTTTACAGAAGCTAAATAATCATTCATTCGCTTCTCATCAAAAAGCTGCATTTTGGCATTTTCTACAACTCTTATATCATCACGTATTCTTTTTCTGAACGCTTCATAACTATAAATTTCATATTCGCTCATAGGTTCATCGGACTCTCCAACGCGAACGTATGATCCCTTGATTCTTCCAACACCCTTGTAGAACACAGGGCGCTCTGAAATATCGACACCGGGTATTTCGGCAGATACTACAGTTGCACCATCTATATCACACACTGTAAAGAGCGCACGAACAGAAGGTTCCATTTGCTTGCATTGCTCAGTAACTTTTTTTTGCAAATCTTGGGCATCGTAAACGCCTTTTATTTTATAATCATCTTTCTCATCCATACCAAAAATAAGGATACCACCTTCGTCTTGGTTTGAAAACGAAGAAAGCGTATCAAACAAACGAGTAGGACAACCGTTTTCGGCGCTTTTCAATTCTATAGTTTGTGTTTCGGTCTTTTTAGATTGAATATCATAAACAAGTTTTTTGAGTGCCTCGGTCTGCATAGCGTCTCCTTTTTACTTTTATGTGTATATATTATAACAGAAAATATTGAAAATGTCAATATTTGCACTCTTATTTTGCCCGGTTTTAATTGCAAAAAATCAAGTTTGCACACAAAAGTGCAAGTTTGCACACTTGAATGCAAATTGATGTGCAAACAAACAGATAGGGTGCAGGCAAAACTGCCTGCACCCCTTGTTTTTTGAAATATAGATCTAACCTTTCATCTCCCGTCTGCGCTTTTCACGACGGTCGAAAAATTCATTGATCTTGAGCTTTATTACGAGCTTGCTTCGCACTCTCTCGTAAAAATTATCCGCTTCGGGAAATGGGAGAAAAGTGCCGCCGACACGCTCACGAAACAGACGGTTCATTCGTATTTTGTGCCGTTTGCTTGGCTGCGGTATTTCCATATCTTTGATTTTTTCTTCGGTTTTGCTGATTTCCGCATCTACTACCTCTGATAATGAACGCATAAAAAGCTCACGGCTCTCGTTTGACATACCATCAAACAAGTCATCATCGTTTATACTCTCAATGCTTTGATTTGTAATTTGACTGCGATTTTTCATTTTTTCTCCCGTATTCGGTGAGTTAACTTAAAAACAAAAAAGGTGCGCAACCGAAGTCACGCACCGAAAAACGCAAACTCCGATTGTTGTCACACAAACTAATCGGAATAGGAATATTTCAGCCATACTCAAATTACGGAGGAGCTTGCATTTTTGCCAAACTCATGTAATTTAAGCATAGCCGAAAAAAGGGTATAGTATCCCCAAAAAAGAAAATACCCCTAAAATCCGATTATTCAGTTTGTGCGACAATGTAATTATATCATAGTTTTGTGGAATTGTAAATACTTTACTTAAAATTTATAAAATTTCCACCGTCGGGTGGCTTTCGTGATACAAAAAGTGCGCCAACCGAAGATGGTGCCTTGTTATTAGAAGACATGCTGTTTCCTCCTCGTCTTGAAGAATTGATTAACAATCCTAAAGATTTTTGCATCGATATTCCAGCTAATGCAGAAAACGAAATATATTGTTCAAAGTGTCAAAGCACTTTTTTAGCCAACAAGGGAGAAAAGATTGTTGAGTGCGATTGCGGTAATAAGATCTACAAATTCAATTTTCTTGCAGACATCATTGCGATATAACACTAAATAACATTTTACAAGTAACAGCAGCGAAAGCGATTAAAACCCAAGACCGTATAAGCTTGGCTTTTAATCGCTTTAATAGTTTGTTTTATGTGATGCAATGTCTCGTAATCATTGACTATTTGTCAAAAATATGGTATAATAGGGATAATAAATATTCCTGCTATTATGATCTCGGAGGGCGACCTATGGATGAATTGATAAATAATAATGTTGTTGAACAAATTAAGGGCTTGCTTGAAGCATCACGCCAAAAAATTGCCGTTGAAGTCAACATCACTCTTTTGCATACGTATTGGCAGATTGGTAAGATCATTGTTGAGGATGAGGCGTTGCATATTGGTGACGTTGAATACGAAAAACAATCATTGCGTCAACTGTCTAAAGTCCTCACAACCGAGTTTGGAAAAGGATTTTCACGCTCCAATCTCTCTAATATGCGTCAGTTTTACTTAACGCATAAAGATGTCCAGACGGCGTCTGGACAGTTGTCGTGGTCGCATTATTGCGAGCTTCATGCGATATCCGATGAGCAAAAGCGTAGCTTCTATGAGAAAGAATGTATCAACGCACGTTGGTCTGTCCGTGAGCTTCGCCGTCAAATCGAAAGCTCCCTTTTTGAAAGACTGCTTCTTTCAAACGGTGATGCCAATAAGGAAAAGGTTATGGCGCTTGCTATGAAAGGCAACGAAATTGCCAAGCCTGCGGATATTATCCGTGATCCTTATGTTTTTGAATTTTTAGGACTTCCCGAGGACAAGCCGTTCCTTGAAAGTGATCTTGAAAGGGCGCTTGTTGAGCAAATTGAAAAATTCTTGCTTGAGCTTGGCAGAGGATTTATGTTTGTGGGAACTCAGCAGCGTGTAACGCTGGGAAATCACCACTACTATGTAGATATGGTGTTCTATAATAAGATCCTACGTTCTTATGTTCTAATCGAACTCAAAACAACAAAGCTTATGCCGGAAGCTGTAGGGCAACTTAATATGTACCTCAATTATTATGCAAGTGAGGTCAATGATAGCGACGACAACCCGCCTATCGGTATTATCCTTTGCACAGATAAGAACAGTATTGATGCAGAGTACGCCCTTGGCGGTCTTTCCAACAACCTTTTTGCATCCAAGTACGTGTTGTATATCCCCAACAAGGAACAATTGATTGCCGAAGTGGAAAAGGTCTTGGAAAAGTGGCATAACGAAGATAAATAGGAGTAAGACAATATGAGAAAAAAGGAAAAATGCGAAGTCGAGGAGAAAAAAAGAATCTAACAAGGGCAAAAAATTCTTTTATATCTTTCTTTCAATACTATCTGTGATTATGATACAATTCTTGCATGAATTGCTCAAAATTTATAAAAATGCCACCGACGGGTGGCTTTCGTGATACAAAAAAGGGGGTGTCTCAAATGCGTTTCGCATTTGGTCGACACCCCCCTGTTTTTTGCTTTGCGGCTTGACGCCGCAATTTTCGTCCATAATTTGACGGTATTTGATCGTACTTGCAAACGCAAAACGCAAATTCCCGGCACAAAAAAGCCTACCATCGGCTTTTTTGCGCAAGGGGCTGTCTCAAATTTGCAATTTGAGACAGCCCCTTTTTATGTTTGTATTATGCGTT
>JAFTMU010000271.1 GCA_017452215.1 Clostridia bacterium | reverse complement strand
TTGGTCAGGTTTACGTTCTTACCGAGAAGGAGGGTGGCCGTTCCAAGCCCTTCTTCACCGGTTACAGACCTCAGTTCTATTTCAGAACCACCGACGTTACCGTTAACATCGAGCTGCCCTAGGGCGTTGAGATGTGCCGTCCCGGTGATAACGTTGATATGACCGTTGAGCTGATTAAGCCCGTTGCTTGCGAGCAGGGTCTCCGTTTCGCTATCCGTGAGGGTGGTAGAACCGTTGGTTCCGGCGTCGTTTCCAGCATCATCGCTTAATTAAAGGACGCATGTTGCGGGCTGCTATACGATGGTATGGCAGCCCGTTTGCATTTTTTAACATCTTATATCATATCTTTGGGAATGGTGAAAATCCATACCGGCAGTGAATATTTTAGAAATAGAATAATTCTAACTATAAAATATAAGTCTGCGAACTCATAAAAATGAGCCGATCGGGTGCAAGTCCCGAACCGACGGTGAAAAGCAAAGCGGATTTTGCTTTCAAGTCCGGATGGGAAAGGAGAAAAATATGAAAATTGAAAAAAAACAGATCCGTTATCTTGCAGTGACCGCTATTTTGGCGGCGGTGTCATCGGTATTGATGATGTTGAGCTTCAGCGTCCCGCTGGTCCCGTCCTTTTTGAAGATGGATCTTTCGGAGATGCCCGCCCTGATCGCAAGCTTCAGTATGGGTCCCGTGTCGGGCGTGCTGGTCTGTCTGATCAAGAATTTGATCAATCTTCCCATGACCACCACGGGGGGAGTAGGAGAGCTTGCCAACTTTTTGCTGGGAGCGTGCTTTGTGATTCCTGCGGGGTTGATCTACCGATTTGCTAAAAACCGCAAGGGAGCGTTGATCGCATCCTTGACAGGATGCGTAGCGATGGCAATTATCAGCGTGCCCATCAATTATTTTTTGACCTACCCCGTGTATGCAAAATTTATGCCCTTGGAGGTTATTATCGGAATGTATCAGGCGATCCTCCCCGGAGTGAACGGCCTGTTGCAGTGCCTCTTGATCTTCAACGTGCCCTTTACCTTGGTGCGAGGCATCTTGGATTCGGCAGTAACGTTTTTGATCTACAAGCGCATCTCTCCCCTCATTAAGGGGCAAAAATAAACATACGTCATGCAAAAACGGTAAAAAAGGATATTTATGGGGCTGTCTCAAATTGCAAATTTGAGACAGCCCCACGCATGAAAAAGCCGACGGTAGGCTTTTTCGTGTTGGGAATTTGCGTTTTTCGCCGAAAATCCCATCCAACAAGATCAAATTACGGGCGAAAATTGCGGCGTCAAGCCGCAAAGCAAAAACCAAAGGGGTGTCGACCAAATGCGGAACGCATTTGAGACACCCCCATACCCCTCCTTTCAAGAATTTTGAACAGAGAGAAAGTAAAAAATAAAGTTTTTACTGCTTTGCGGTTTTCGTTTACTCATTTCCCATGGCAAAAGGTCTTGGCTGCGGCTGTAAGTGAGTAATTTTTGCTCCCGATGCGCATCTGTTCCCATTGCTCGGGCGTTCCCGTATAATAGACGTGAGAGAGATAGGCGCAGTTGTAAAATGCCATTTCCATGATCTCGGTGGTCACGGAGCTGATGGTGATGGCACTTCCCGCACGCATGGGTGGGTAGAGCAGCAGGGCTCGCCCATCGGAGGTGTATAGGATCCCATCAATGTCGCAAAACTCCTCGTTTTCTCCGTTGACCGAGATGAACATCAGATTCGGACAGTTGGCAAATGCAAGGGATCCGATGGAGGTGACCGAGGCGGGGATCTGTATCGCCGTTGCTTGTCCGCAGCCCCAAAACGCCCTGGCGGCAATGGAGGTTACCAGATCCCCCGCAGGAGAGGTCTCTGGGATCACGATGCACACGTCCTCGCATACGCCGATGCCTGTCAGTGTGCAGGTGCCGTCTCCGTTGGAAGCAAACGCCAAGCCGTTTCCGATCTCCTCGGGAACGGTGGTCTCCTCTTCCTTTGGGGTGGTGATCAGGATCGGCAGTGTGCTTGTCTCCTCGGAACCCGAGGGAAGAGAAGGAGGGGGTATCGTATTGCCGTCATTGATCGGCGTGGTGAGGGCAGGATTTTTCGCCGTGTGCTGATTGATGTAAAAGAGAGAGATCAGGGCAACGGTGAGGGTCAGCGCCGATGCGAACAAAACGACAAGTGTGACTGTGATGGCTTGGTTCATAGGCGATTTCATTTCAACATCCTTTCCTTTATCGATGATGACTTCAAATTTATTATTACATGAATACGGGAAAAAAGTCAAGAAAAACCGTGCCCGAAAAAGAGACAAAAACTGCGATACGTCTGTAAAAAACCAAGAAAAAATCTCCGTTTTTGACGCAACGGGGTGCCTTTTTTTCTTTTTTGACGAACGATTTTTACATTTTGCCAAGGGCGTCCTTGACAACCCCCTGCTTTTTTTGTATAATGGAGAGGTAAAAATACCGGATGCAGAGGATGGAAATATGAGGATCGGGGATGTTGAGATCAAAAACGGAATATGCTTGGCGCCCTTGGCGGGGGTCAGCGACCGTACCTTTCGTGGGGTGGCAAGACGCTTTGGCGCCGAGTATACCGTCAGCGAAATGGTCTCCGCCAAGGCGCTTTGCTATGAGCAACGCTCCAAACGGGCGTCGGTTGCCGAGCATAACAAAACGGCGCCTCTTGCCGCTGTACAAAGAGCGGAATTGCCTATGGCGGTGCAGATCTTCGGTAGCGAGCCCGACTTTATGAAAGAGGCTGCGCTTCTCTTGGAAAGCAACGAATACAAGGGGTGTCGCAG
>JAFTMU010000270.1 GCA_017452215.1 Clostridia bacterium | reverse complement strand
GGTGGAGGATCTTGCCCAGAAGGCTTACAGACTTCCCACCCCCGAAGAAATTATCAATAAGGTAGAATCCTTGATCGGCAAGGATATCTCCTCCAAGCTTCCCGACCGTGTTGAGGGTAAGTTGGATACCGAGGTTGCAGATATCTTCTTTACCTTGGCAGACAAGGTCGAGGATAAGTTCGACTTCAAGGCGATCCTCCAAAACGCAGCAAGCAAGGATGACCCGGTACAGGCGCTTTACGATGCGGTCGTTGAAAAGATCTCCGATTTTGAATACGGCTTTGAGGCGATCAAGTCCCGTGCGCTTGGCGCAGCAAAGAAATTCCTGTCCACCTCCGTTGGACAAAAGCTGAACACCCTGCGCTTGGTTAACTTCTACGAGGGCAACGGCGTATTCGGCTTTGCAAAGACCGTTACCGTAACTCCCGAGGTTTGGCTTGAGCTCGGTGTGGAAAAGATCGTTAATTTCGCTCTCTCCAAGGTAGACTTTGGCGCCGAGGAGAAGGTTGAGAGCCTGATCGACCAGGCAGTAGATTACGTGCTCGGTTACTTCAGCGAGGCAACCGTAACCCTTGGCTGGGATGCTTCGGTTCGTGTAACCGGACTCTACAAGGCAGTGTTCTACGATGAAACGGGCAAGAACGTGATCCTTTCCACCTTCCTCCCCGTTGGCACGAATCTTTCCTTGATGCTGGATGAGTACGTTCCCGCTACCAAGGGCGAGACCTTCCTTGGCTGGAAGGATATCGCAAGCGGCGAGATCCTTACCAAGATGCCCGCTAAGGACGTAGCGTTTATCGCTGACGTCGATAGCGAGGAAATTTTGCATAACGTGATCGTGGTTGACCCCGAGGATGCGCTTAAGATCGTTTACTCCCAAGAGGTTGCCGACGGTACTCCCTTGGCTGATCTGAAGGCAGACATGCTGGAGGCTGTTGAGGCGTACAGAGGCGCTTTGACCGATAAGGAGACCCTTGCTTGGATCCTTGACGGTAAGGAGTATGTGATCGAGGATCAGACCGTTGTTAAGGATATGACCTTCACTTGGAAGATCACTACCAAGGATGAGTCCGACGTATATTATAATGTAACCGTTGTTGACAAGGAAACGCAGGAGCCCATCGGAGATTCTATTTCCGTTAAGGAAGGCGATTCTCTTGCCTCCCATATCGAGGAATTGACCGCATTGCTGGAATCCTACATCGGTGCGATCCCCGAGGACAAGATCGTTGAGTGGCAGAACCTTGACGGCACTGCTTACGATCTCGGCGCAAAGATCCTTGACAACGTGACCATTACCTGGGAGCTCAAGGATAAGGAGCCTGATGAGCCCGACGTATACTACACCGTAACTGTTTACAACTGCATCAACGGCGTTCTCTCCACCGAGGGAACGGAATATCCGGTGCTTTCCGGCACCAGCTTCGGCTCTGCCGTGTCTGCTTGGAACGCAGACGTGATCAGTGCTTACCCCGCACTGAACGAGCATGAGGAGTTCGTATACGTTTACACCCACACTTGGTTGGATGCCGATCAAAAGGCATTGGATATGACCGCAAAGATCACCGCTAACGTCACCGTGATCGCAAACATTGCGCTTGACTTTGCAAACGCAGGTATCATGGTGGAAGGATACGATGCGGGTGAGCACTTCAAGGTCTACCGTGAGGGTTACTACTACATTCTTGAATGGACCGACGAGGGCGGATGGCTTGACGCAGGCATGGACGTGCGTTTGAGCGATTCCTTCATCGAGGCTTGGGTTGCGCACGATGCAAAGAACGGCTTTAAGATGATCGCTACCGATAGCGCTCACTCCATTCGCATTGAAAATGCAATTCTCAGCAAACTGGGAGACGAGGCAGAGGAGTACGCTAAGGTGGACTTCGATGCTCACAAGACCACCGAGAATTGGGAATTTGTTGCCGATAGCGGCGCTTCCTACTTCACCTTCGACTTTATTGTTGACGGCGACGTGATCGATCTTGGCGCATTTGACAGCGGCGTAGAGATCACCATGCCTTTCGCAGCAGCTGCAAACTCCAACAAGGTCAAGACCTACCTCTACGTAGAGGGTGAGGAAGCAGCTTTGGAGATCACC
>JAFTMU010000269.1 GCA_017452215.1 Clostridia bacterium | reverse complement strand
CAGCGGCGGCGTTGCGCAAAAAGTCCCCGAATACATGGTCTACGGCACCAAGGGTAGCTTGATCATCGAGGGCAAGACCTTGAAGATGAAGTATCTGGATCCCTCCGTAGAGCTTGCCGATATCAAGGCAGATCCCTCCACCCCCGGCACGGGAGCTGCATTCGGCAACAGCGAAAAGCTGGTTTGGATCGAGGAGGAGCTTCCCACCTCCGACCAAAAGACCGAGGTCATCTGGGACTACGTTTACGAGGCATACCGCAACCACAAGCCCTATCCTATCACCTCTGCACAGGCGCTGGAGGTCGTGCGTGTGTTGGAAAACGCCAAGATCGGCACCGAGTTTGTAAAATAAAACCCATAAAAGGGGTTGGGCTTATGATCCGACCCCTTTCCGACGTATCAGGCTGTTTACAAAGCACGAGTAATCATATAAAAAGGAGCAACGCAATGAATGCACGGGATGCAAAGAAAAACGATGCCAAATCTTGCAGCGATATCGTTATACGGGAGATGATAACAGCGGATGAGCGGCTGGTCAAGGAATTTTTCGATTCCATGGGCGGGGAATCCCGAGCACTTTTTAACCGAGGGGAGTATAATCGCCGCAGGACACTGAAATATTGCGCCAACCAAAATCCGCAAAGTTGCTATTGGATTGCGACCTTGGACGGAAAAATGGCAGGCTACGTTTTCTTCACCGATTGGAATACCACCATTCCAGAGCTTGGCATCGCCGTGCGAGAGGACCTTTGGGGAAAGCACCTTGGCAGCCGCTTGATGGATCATGCCATAGAGGTGGCAAAAAAGGCGGGAAAGGGCGGAATCCGTCTAACCACCCAGATGGCAAACCTGCGAGGACAAGTGCTTTACGAGAAAAAGGGCTTTAAGCTTATGGGACAGTATAAAAACGCCGTGGAGCTTTTCTATCTCCTTTGGTTCGAGGCGTAACACCTCATCAACGCCAAGCACGTACTTCATTCAATCAAAAAACAAAAAAACGGACACATCACAAGAAGCAAAACTCCAAAATGATGTGTCCGATTTTTATTTATGAATTGCAATCTGCGATTGCATGAATTGATGCTTACGCATCATGATTTCTCGCTGCGCTCCATGATTTGAATTGCCCTTCATGCGCCGCAGCGCAATTCATGAACGTAGTTCAATTCATGGTGTAGCCAATTCATGCTCGATAGGGCAATTCATTGTAAATCGCCTTGCGATTTACTTGCTTCCCAAATAGCAACCGTAACTGTAAGGTCATACTGACCATAGGATTATTTTCTCCATCAAATGATTGACATTATATTTTAGGTATGATATAATGTACACGGAAGTTCATGGAAAAGAGGCGCCCGATTTACAGAAGTGTTCGAGCCGAAATACATAGTCATGAAAACAAATTAATCAACCAAGGGAAGGATTGAAAGCATGAAAATTTTAATGATCGGTGCTCATCAGGATGATAATGAATTCTGCTGTGGCGGAATCGCCCACAAATACGTGAAGGCGGGACATACAGTTAAATTTTTGAGCATGTGTAACGGAAACGGTGGACATCATATCATGACCCCAAAGGAAACGAGTGAAAGAAGAGCCAAGGAATCTCTTGAAGTGGCAAGATTTCTTGGAATCGAATATGAGGTGTGGGACATTGACGATTGTACCTTAATGCCCGATCTTCCCACACGTATGAAGCTCATCTCATGTATCAGAGAATTTTGTCCCGATCTTGTGATCGCACACCGTCCCAACGACTATCATGCCGACCATCGTGCCTTGGCACAGCTTGTTCAGGATGCGTCTTATCTTTTAATTGTTCCGCATACCTGTCCCGAGGTTCCCGCTATGAAAAAAATGCCGGTGATTATGTACAATGAGGATCACTTTACAAATCCTCCCTTCCGGGCAGATGTGATTTTTGATATTGACGATGAGATTGAAAACAAGATTCACATCGCCTCACTCAATGAATCTCAAGTGTACGAATGGCTTCCGTATACCGAAAGTGAAGAGGTTCCGGAGGGGAAAGAAGAGCGCTATGAATGGCTTAAGGGGATGGACACTTCAACGTTCGTAAGCGATGAGGAAGTGATGCAATACCGGCGAGGTTATGCGGTCGACTCCGCAAAAACGGCTGCCCGCTTCAGAGAAAAGCTGATTCAAAAATACGGCATCGAGCGGGGTAGCAGGGTTCGCTTTGCGGAAGCTTTTGAGATTTGTGAGTACGGCACGCAGCCGGATGAAAGAATCGTAAAGGAATTGTTCTCATTTTAAACGTTCCGAACAGGAAAAAATGATATAAAAATATTGGACACATCACGTAGGAGTTACTCCAAAATGATGTGTCCAACTTTTTATTGTTCAATTTTCAGCGAAATGAGTTTTACAAAGCTCGTATAAAGCCTTGCAAATCTCAAAAAGCCTTATGTCGCAAGGATTACTTGCTTGCCTCTTCGATAGCAACGGCAACAGCAACAGTCATACCAACCATAGGGTTGTTACCTGCGCCGATGAGACCCATCATCTCTACGTGAGCGGGAACAGAGGAGGAGCCTGCAAACTGTGCGTCGGAGTGCATGCGACCCATGGTGTCGGTCATACCGTAAGAGGAAGGACCAGCAGCCATGTTATCGGGGTGGAGGGTACGGCCCGTTCCGCCGCCGGAAGCCACGGAGAAGTACTTCACGCCGTTCTCCTGACACCACTTCTTGTAGGTGCCTGCAACGGGATGCTGGAATCTTGTGGGGTTAGTAGAGTTACCGGTGATAGAAACACCAACATTCTCGAGCTTCATAATAGCTACGCCCTCGGGAACACTGTCTGCACCGTAGCAACGAACCTTTGCTCTATCGCCTGTAGAGT
>JAFTMU010000268.1 GCA_017452215.1 Clostridia bacterium | reverse complement strand
TTTGAATACACGCAGTTTTGAGGGGGTGGAGGAATGAAGAAAATACAAATTGCGACCATCGTTGGTTTCTTGCTGATCCTTTTTGTGGGGGCGGTTGCCTTTGTGGCGCTTCCCGACGTGGACTTTTCCCCCGAGGAGAATCGCTCTTTACGCACCTTTCCCGTGTATGAGACGGAAAAGCTTTTTGACGGCTCCTATTCCGCACAGATGAACGAGTATTTCGCCGATCAGTTTCCTCTGCGGGATTGGTTGGTGGGCTTGAAGGGATATAGCGAGCTTTTGATGCAAAAAAGCGAGAACGACGGGATCATACTAGGAAAGAACGGGCAATTGGCAAAGCGGCTTTTCGATATTCGCTGCGCCGATGGGAGGATCATTGAGGAGATGGATCTATTTGACCCTGCCCATATTTCCTCTGTCACGGAGGGGAGCCTGCGGGCCTCCCGTTCCTTGTAGGTACCTTTTACGGTTCTGCTCCCTCCGAGAACCATTGACGTTGCCGCCTCTGCCTTTGCGTACCCCTGTGACTATTCCGATGGACTTTTGGAGCAACTGCGCAAGGATCTGGCGGGGAAGTGCAATTATCCGGATCTGTTGGAGCTTTACCGTGAAAAATATGAAAAGGGTGAGGAGGTCTATTTTAAGACCGATCACCATTGGACTACCCTTGGAGCGTACTATGCTTACAGGGAGATTCTTTGCTCGTTGAATAGAGAATCCGAGATCCTTCCGATGGAGGAATTTGAGCGTCTTTCTGTGTCGGACAGGTTTTTTGGGACGTTTTGGTCGGCGGGGGGAATGAAGTCGGTCTCTCCCGACCGATTGGAGCTATGGTGTCGGGGGAATGAGTCTGCCTTTTGCGTGGAGGCGGACGGAGAGCCCCTTGACGGGCTTTACAATCTTGATTATTTGGATCAAAAGGATAAATACTCCGTCTTTTTGGACGGCACCCATGACGTGGTGACGGTCAAACGGAAGGACGGAGAGAAGCGGGAGACGCTGCTGATATTTAAGGATAGCTTTGCAAATGCGCTGGCGCCCTTTCTTTGTCAGCACTTTGATCTTGTGCTTCTCAATCTTTCCTCCCAGAGGAGGGATTTTACAGATCTTTCCTTTTGGGCAAAGGAGTACGGTGCGGACGCCGTTTTATTGATCTATACCGTGGGGAATGTCATCAATACCGATAAAATGAATCGGTTACAATAGGAGGCTATGTCTATGAATATGAAAAAGGCGACGGTCATTGTTGCTATCGTTATGGGGGCTCTTTTGTTGGGAGCGGTCATTTTGGGCGTGCTCAATGGGCTTTTGGCAGGCGGTGCTTGGAATTTCGGCTGGAACGATTATCGCTATGATGATAGTGCATACAGCGTGGGCGAGGGAACACTCTACGCACCGCTGTTGACCCACATTGACGTGGATTGGATCGACGGCAAAGTGGAGATCGTTGCCTGTGAGGATCAGTATCCCTCTTTGAGCGAGAGATGTGATAGCGAATTGACCGAGGAGAGCCGTGTGCATTGGTACGTTAGTGAGGACGGGAAGAGCCTTTCGGTAAAATACCGTGCCTCCTCCGGCTTCTTTGGCTCGATCGAGGGAAAAAGCAAGGATCTGATCCTGCGGATCCCCAAGAAAATGATGGGAGGCTTGGAGAGCCTTGTGGTCCACTCGGTTTCTTCTCCCATTGTTTTATCGGGGATCGAAGCAAAGAAATTTGAGGTATCCGGCGTTTCGGGTGTGATCCTGTTAGATGACTGTGGGGCGGAGACGCTTTCCCTCACCAACGTCAGCGGAGCGATCGACGCTTCCTTGAAGCAAACGCCCAAAAGCATTCAAACCGACAACGTCAGCGGCGAGACGGTGCTCTCTATTCCCAAGGATTCGGGCTTTTCCTTGGGGTTTGAAACGGTCAGCGGAGGCAATCCTTTGGTGGATTTTGCCACCACGCAAAAGGACGGCAGAATCCTTTGCGGAGACGGTAGATGCAGGATCGATACCAAAAGCGTCAGCGGTTCTCTGCGGGTGACGTATCCGTAAAATAGGGGGATCTCAAATGTAAAGCATTTGAGATCCCCCAATGAATTTGCGCCCGTGGCGCATGATAATATTTGAACACCGCTGCAGATCAAGCGTCCGCAGCGGTGTTTTTTGTGTTTTAATTTACAGAGTATCGACCAAGGAGCAGATGTTGTAGATCTCTCTTTGAGGATCTCTCCACCAATCCATGCTCCAGATGCGCTTGATCTTCCAGCCTCGGGATTCGAGGTACTTTTGGCGGTGGTAGTCACGCTCACGGGCAGATGCCGCAACGCTGTACAATTTACCGTCGCACTCGATACCAAGGACGTACTTGCCGTTCTTGCGCACGGCGATGTCGATGCGGTAGCCGCCGATACCTACCTGGGTATCAATGTCGTAGCCCTTTTCCCGCAAAGCCTCTGCCACCTTTTGGGCAAACTCGGTTTCCAAGGGTGCGGCGACGATGCCGTAGGTCTCTCCAAAGGAGCGGAGAATGATCTCTGCCTCCTCACGGTTACCGTTGCTGATGGCAAAGGCGTATTCGAGATAGCGCTTTAAGATTCTGGGACCGTCGTTCTTGGCGTCGTCCAGCATCAATTCGGAGGGACGGAAGGAGGTCACAATGTGGATCTTCTTCTTTGCACGGCTGATGGCAACGTTGAGACGGTTTTCGCCACCCTTTTGGTTGAGCCAGCCAAAGTTGTGCATGAGTCTGCCGCTGGTGTTCTTGGCGTAGCCGATGGAGAACATGATCACGTCACGCTCGTCTCCCTGTACGCTTTCAATGTTCTTGACGAACAGACCCGTATCCTCGCCGTTGTCCTTGCGAGCCATTTCTCTGCGAACGTTGGTTGCAAAGACGGGATCCTTGATGGATTCCTCGTCGATGACGTCGTAGATCATATCTCGTTGGGATGCGTTGAATGCGATGATACCGATGGTCTCGTTGTTTTGTCTTGTGGCAAAGAAGTCCTTGAGCAGCTCCACTGCCTTTTCCGCCTCCTTGCGGTTGGCTCTGCCTTGCCATACGGCGTCGTTGACAAGATGAACCTCAATCGGCGGCTTTTCGGGGGTATCGGTGTTGGGTGCCACGAACAGGCGTCCCTTGTAGAAGGCGTAGTTGGAGAAGTCGATGAGCTCCTCGT
>JAFTMU010000267.1 GCA_017452215.1 Clostridia bacterium | reverse complement strand
TTTTGCGGCGACCTAATTATTATACCACTTTCTTTTTGACTTGTCAATACCTTTTTTAAAAGTTTTTTCAACTTTTTTAAAGTTTTTTCAAGCCCGAAAGCCGTATCTTTTCCCTCACCCCTTGTGTGGTGAGCCTTGACATTATATCATCTCTTTTTTCCTTTGTCAATAGCTTTTTTCATTTTTTCTCTTTTTCGTTGTTTTTCATAGAATCCGCCAAAATATCCACGACATCTTGTACGACATTTCTATACATTATAGAAAATGCGCCGCTCAACAAAAGAAGAAGCACAAATAGAGCGCCGCCCTTAGCGAAAAATTCAAAAATCCCACCAAGTGCAAGCATCACATTTAACCAGCCAGTGCACTATGGGCTAAACCAAAGCCTATATTATAATATAATGAAAAGAGAGAACAAATCGAGGGATATATCCGCCGAAATGCTATCTCTTTTCTATCAACCTTAAATTCGGAGTCATGAGGCTCGCTTACGCTCGCTGCTACATAACTCATAGCTCGCCCAAAAGAGCAATCAGCCGCTCATCGGCGCACATACGAACGAAAAAGAGAGTTCCTCCCTCACGGATCTCTATCAAAAATTGCTTCTCGTCAAACAGGACTCCCGTATAGTTGAAAAATTGTCTCCCCTTTTCGGCCTCCGACAGCTTTTTGCGAGCCGAGGCGTCCCACAGATCAACCGAGAGCACCGAGGAAACGGCTACACGGCAAACCGTCGTTTTCCGTTTTCCGCTATATTCGTCAATGATAAAATCCAATTCGCCGTCCTCCCTTTGCTCAATACGATAAACGTACCGCCGCAAAAGGCAAAGCGAGGTCAGCATGACCAACGCCACCAAGGGAACCATCGCCAAGACTTGAAGCAGCCACGGTAGGGGCGCCGACGGAATCTGCGATCCGAGATACAACGCCGCCGCCAAAAACAGCGACAGTCCCACCAGAAGCTTCTCCTTCCGTTTTTCGAACACGGGTGCATATTCATAAAGGATCATCACTTTCCTCCTTGTAACAGCTCCAACAAGAGCACTTCTCCAAGCTCGGGATCTGCCCTGCCCACACTTTTTGCCATGAGTTTTCCCTGCAACGCCCGCAGAGCGGCAGTTTTCCCTTTTCGATAATCAAGAACGGCGCCGGGCATTTCCTCAAGCACGTCCTCCACCAAAGGAAGAAGCGCATCCCGCTCTCTGATCTGCCAAAGTTCCTCCGAGACAACGCATTCTCTCGGCGAGAAGTCCTCTTTCATCAAACGCAACAGCAGCTTTTTCACCGTTGCGCTGTTGATGACCTGCTCTCCCGCAAGCTGACAAAGCTCTGACAAATGCTCGGGAGAGATCACAGGCTCAAAATTTTCGCCTCCTGAAAAGCGCAAAAGCTCCGTCAGTATCAAATGACAGGACAAGAGCGGATAGTCCGTCCCCTTGGCGACCGCTTCAAAATACGAAAGCAACCGTTCATCCCCGGAAAGCCGTTTCGCATCGGGACGGGATACGTGATACTCGGACATCAGCCGCTCTACCCTCTCCTCCGGCAGCTCCGGCAAAAGCGAGCGCAGCCGCTCCACCTCGGCATCGTGTAAACGCAAGGGCAAAAGATCGGTCTCGGTCAAATAACGGTAATCCTCTGCACGCTCCTTAATACGCATGCGCACGGTCTTGCCGCCGACGGAATCATAGCGACGGGTTTCGGAGCGCACCGTCTCACCTTGATCCAAAAGAGCCGTTTGCCGCCCGATCTCGTATTGTATCGCCTTTTCCACAAAGGCAAAGGAGTTGACGTTTTTGATCTCGGTGCGTACTCCCATCTCGGCACTCCCCTTTTTGCGCACCGAGATATTCACGTCGCATCGGAACTGCCCCTCTTGCATACGGCAATCCGAAATTTTGCAAGCAACCAATACGCCCCGCAAGGCTTTGAGATATGCCGCCGCCTCGGCGCCGCTGCGCAAGTCGGGCAGGGATACGATCTCGATCAGAGGAACACCGCACCGATTGCAATCGATCAGAGTGCCCTCCCGAGTGTGGATCAGCTTTCCCGCATCCTCCTCCATATGGATCCGTGCGATGCCGATCTCCCGCTCCGTCCCGTCCTCGCAGAGGATAGACAGATGTCCGCCCTCACAAATCGGAGCGTCACCTTGGGAGATCTGATACGCCTTTGGCAGATCAGGGTAAAAATATTGCTTGCGGTCAAATCGACTGTTCTGCTTGACCGTACACCCAAGGGCAAGTCCTGCCATCACGGCAAGCTCAACCGCCCGACGGTTCAAAACGGGCAGTGCCCCGGGAAGCCCCAGACATACGGGACAGCACTGGGTATTTGGAGGAGCGCCAAAGCGGGTGGAACAGGCGCAAAAGATCTTACTCTCCGTTTTCAGCTCGGTGTGTACCTCCAAGCCAATGACCGCTTCATAATCAGAAATGCTCATGCCTCTCCTCCTCCAAAAATCTTGCCGCCGCCAAAAGCAGCCCCTCCTCCATGGGACGTGCCGTCAGCTGTACCGCCAAGGGTAACCCCTCCTTGTTTTTTCCAAAGGGGATCGAAAGGGCGGGAAATCCCGAAAGATTAGCATACACCGTGCAAAGATCGGCGTAATATAGCTCGATAGGCGTGGGCCTGTCCCCTCTTTTGAAGGCGGGCGTCGTGGTGGTGGGGGTCAGGATCAGATCGTAATGCTTCAACAGATCACCCATTTCCTGCCGTACCATCTCCCGTACACGCTGCGCCCTGACGTAATAAAAGCTGCGGTTTTCGTCCAAAAGCATATCCGTGCCAAACAGGATCCTCCGCTTGACCTCGCTTCCAAAGCCCTCGCTGCGGCTGTCCGAGTATAGTGCTCCAAGAGTTTGCGCCTCGGAACTTCTTCTGCCAAAGCGCACTCCGTCGTAACGGGAAAGATTGGAGGATGCCTCCGCAGAGGAGAGCACCGTGTAAGCCGCAAGCGCTTGCTTCGGCAGAGGAAGTCTGACCGTTTCGATCACCGCTCCCCCGTCTCCAAAGAGCCGTACCGCCTCTCTCAGCCCATCAAGGATCTCTGCATCAGTTGCCGTTTCATAAAAATTGCCCACGAGAGCGATCCGTAAGTCGGAGAGCCCACTGTGCGCCTGATAGGACAGCGCCTCTCTCGAATATTCCTTGGAGGTAGCATCACGAGGATCCTTCCCCGACAGCGCATCCAGTAAAACGGCGCAATCCATAGGGCTTTTGGCAAGCAGCCCCACGCAATCCAAGGAGGTAGCCATGGAAGCCACGCCGTAACGTGAAAGCACACCGTAGGTGGGCTTGAGCCCGTAAACGCCGCAAAAGGCGGCAGGCTGACGCACCGAGCCCCCCGTGTCCGTTCCCAAGGAAAATACCGATTCTCCCGCCGCCACTGCTGCGGCAGAGCCGCCGGATGAGCCGCCGGGCACACGCTCGGGGTCATGGGGATTCACCGTCACCCCCAGCGCCGAATACTCGGTGGCGCTTCCCATGGCAAATTCGTCCATGTTGTTCTTTCCAAGCAGGACAGCACCCGCCTGACGCAAGCGCACGGTAACGGTGGCATCGTAGGGAGAAAGATAGTCCTCCAATATTCGGGAGCCGCAGGTCAAGGGAAGTCCCTTGGCGCAAATATTGTCCTTGAGAGAATACGGGATCCCGTCCAAAGGACCTCTCTCCTCTCCCCTTTTGCGTCGCCCGTCCGATGCCTCTGCCGCCTCCATTGCTCCCTCTCTGTCCACCGACAAAAAGGCGCCCAGCATTGCGTCCTTTTCTTCGATTCGTTCAAGAAACGCCGCCGTCAGCTCCCGGGAGGAATATTCCCTTTTCTCCAAAGCATGGGCGTGTTCAAGGAGCGTTCGATTCCATACGTCCTTCATCGCTTACTCCTCCAACACTCTCGGTACGAGAAAATATCCGTCACGGGACATGGGAGCGGCGGCAAGAGCCTCCTCGCCGGGCAAGGAGGTTTCCGTGCCATCGGGGCGAAGCGCATCCATGTCCACCGCATCCAGAAAAGGATCCTCCCGATCCGCCTCCTGGGGGGCGTTTTGCAGCACGTCCGCAAACCTCTGCATCCCGTCCAGCTCCGAGCAAAGACGCTCCGCCTCCTCATCCGTCACGGCGATCCGTGCGATCTGCGCAAGAGCGCAGATCCGTTCCTTCGTGTATTTCATATTCCTTCACTTTCCTACGCAAAAATGAGAAAAGATCTCCCCAACGATATCCTCGCTGATGGAGCGACCGTCCAACTGTGAGATCGATTCCATAGCTTCCTCTATATCGGTGCAGCAAAGATCCTGCGGAAGTCCGTCTCCCACCGCCTTTTTGGCTCGACGCAAGGAATCCAGCGCAGCCAATGCCGCCCCGCTCTGCCGTGCGTTGGTCAGGATCGCATCCTTTTTCAGATCCAGCTCTCCCGATATTAAAAGTGCCTCCGCCATCCTGACAAGCTCCTCAAAGCCGCTTCCCTCCTTTGCGGAAAGCGTGACCGTGTTTGCAAGCTCCGCCCGATAAAGCTCGGCAAAGCTCTCTCCCACGTCTGCCTTGTTCAAAACGGCGATCACCGCCGCATCGGGAAGCTGCCGCAAGCCCTCGATCAAGGCTCTGTCCTCTGCATCAGGTGCCCGGGAAACGTCAAACACCGCAAGGATCAGCTCTGCCTCCCGCATCGCCTGTTGGGTGCGCTCAATGCCGATCCGCTCCACAGTATCCTCGGTCTCACGCAACCCCGCCGTGTCACACAGACGCAGGGTGATCTTACCGAGGGAAGCGGTATCGTGCAGCACGTCACGTGTCGTTCCCTTGATGTCGGTCACAATGGCGGCATCTCTGCCCAGAATACGATTGTAAAGAGAGCTTTTTCCTACGTTTGGCTTTCCGCAGATCACCGTGGCGATCCCCTCCTGCACGGCGTGTCCCGTGCGGTAGCTGTCGGCAAGGGCTTCAAGATCAGCAATGGCGGCACTCAAAACCGCATCGATCTCCTCCCGTCCCATATCGGCAAGATCCTCGTCGGGATAATCGATTCGGACGTAGATGCTTGCCAGAGCATGCCGCAGATGCTCGTAGATCTCACGGCATCTTTCCTCCACCTTGCCGCTCATCCCCGTGTGCGCCAGGGTCATCTGCTCTCTGGTTTGCGCCTCTAATAAATTGCCGAGAGCCTCCGCAGAGGAAAGCCCGATCTTGCCGTTAACGAATGCACGGCGGGTAAATTCCCCCGCCTCGGCGCCTCTGGCGCCAGAGGCTAAGATAGAGGTCAGCACCGCCTCAGTCAAAAGGATGCCTCCGTGGCATGCGATCTCTACCGTATCCTCCCCCGTAAAGGAAGCGGGAGAGCGAAACACCGTAGCGAGCCCGTCGTCAAGCTCCACCGCCGTGCCGTCCGCCTCCACCGAAAGGATGCTGCCGTAAACGGCGCTCCGTGAGGGGGCAGCAGAGAGCGGACGCCCGTTTTTGGGCACGAACACACGCTCTGCAACACCGATGGCATCGGGACCCGAAATACGCAAAAGCGCCACCCCGCCCTTTCCTCTGGGGGTGGAGACCGCCGCAATGGTATCTCCCAAAATCATCATACTCGTCTCTCCTTCAAACAGAATTTAGGGGAGCAAGAATCCAAAAAAGATCCTGCTCCCCCATCGGGGCAAGCTCACCCTTGGTGAGTGCGCCCTTGATTATTCTTCCTCTTCCATTGCGGGAGCGGAGTTTTCACGCTTGGTGTCGTCTAAGAACATCACCACACGGCGATTGTTCTCAGAGCCGATGGAGTTGGTGGACACCCCTGCCACCTTTTGCACCTCGGAGTGAATGATGCGTCTCTCGTAAGGGTTCATGGGCTCCAGCATCACGCTCTTTTTGTACTTGATCA
>JAFTMU010000266.1 GCA_017452215.1 Clostridia bacterium | reverse complement strand
TATCTGGGAACCTTGTGGCGAGCCATGCTGGCGCCTACGAATGCCTTCATTTCCTCCTCGGTCATGCTTTCGCCCTCTTTTAAGATCACGCAAGCCATGATCTCCTCCCCGTACTTTTCGTCGGGAACGCCGATGACCTGAACGTCACTGACCTTGGGACAGGTATAGATGAACTCCTCGATTTCCTTCGGGTAAATATTCTCACCGCCACGAATGATCATATCCTTGAGTCGCCCCGTAATCAGGTAGTTCCCCTCGGGCGTGCGGCAGGCAAGGTCTCCCGTATGGAGCCAACCGTCGGCATCAATAGCAGCGGCGGTCGCCTCGGGCATCTTATAGTATCCCTTCATAATGTTATAACCACGGGCAACGAACTCGCCGTTGACACCATCGGGACAATCCTCTCCCGTTTCGGGATCGATGATCTTACATTCCACGTTGGCAAAGGCACTGCCAACCGTTTCGGTGCGAACCTGTAAGGAGTCGTAATAGCTGCTCATGGTGCAGCCCGGGGAGGCTTCGGTCTGTCCGTATACCGAGACGATCTCCTTCATGTTCATGACCTCGGTCGCCTTTTTCATCAGATCGGCGGGACAGTTGGAGCCTGCCATAATACCGATACGCATATAGGAAAAATCGGTCTTTGGGAAATCCTCGTGCTCCATCATGGCGATGAACATGGTGGGAACGCCGTTGAAGGCGGTGATGTGCTCGTTATGCACGCAGGCAAGAGCGGGCTTGGGGGAGAAATACGGAAGCGGAAGCATGGTGGTACCGTGGGTCATGGAGGCGGTCATGGAAAGCACCATGCCGAAGCAGTGGAACATGGGCACCTGGATCATCATGCGGTCGGCGGTGGAAAGATCCATGTGGTCGCCGATATATTTTCCGTTATTGACTACGTTATAGTGGGTCAGCATAACGCCCTTGGGGAAGCCTGTGGTTCCCGAGGTATACTGCATATTGCAGACGTCGTCCTTGTCCACTGCCGCCGCCATGCGATAGACCTCGCTGACGGGGACTTCGGAGGCACGCTCCAGGGCGTCATTCCAATCCATGCAGCCCTTTTGACGGAAGCCGACGGTGATGACATTGCGCAAGAACGGCAGACGCTTGCTATGGAGAGGCGTTCCCGCCTTGGTTTTTTCCAGCTCGGGGCAAAGCTCGGCAATGATCTTGCCGTAATGGGTATCCTTTGAGCCCTCGGTCAGAATCAAGGTATGCGTGTCGGATTGCTTGAGCAAATACTCTGCCTCGTGGACCTTATATGCAGTGTTGACGGTAACAAGGACTGCTCCCAGCTTGACCGTCGCCCAGAAAGCGATATACCACTGGGGCACGTTAGATGCCCAGACGGCTACGTGGCTGCCCGCCTTGACGCCGAGAGCGATGAGGGAACGTGCAAACTCGTCCACGTCGTCACGGAACTCGCTGTACGTACGGGTATAGTCCAAGGTGGTATATTTGAAGGCGTATTGGTCGGGGAATTCTTCAACCATGCGATCCAGCACATCTGAGAAGGTAGCGTCGATCAAGAGATCCTTCTTCCACACGAATTTACCTGTGTGGGCACGGTTATAATAGAGGGTCTTTTCGTTCTTGGAGGGATCGCTGAATTGGCGCATATAGCCGATGAACTGGGAGAAAATGATCTCCATATCATCCAGCTCCTCGCACCATGCGGGATCCCACACCAAGGAAAGATATCCGTCGTAATTG
>JAFTMU010000265.1 GCA_017452215.1 Clostridia bacterium | reverse complement strand
TGTCGGGAAAATGCTTTCCAATGTCACCAAGGGCAAGAGCGCCGAGTAAAGCATCGGAGATGGCGTGCAAAAGGACGTCTGCATCCGAATGCCCCAAAAGTCCCGTTTCGTGAGGGACCGTAACGCCTCCCAAAATCAAGGGACGCTCGGGAACCAGGCGGTGAACGTCATAGCCGTGTCCGATTCGAAGGTCGGAAATCATTTCTTCGCCTTTCTGTAATTGAGAATAGCGGTGGCAAGAGGAAGATCCTCGGGCGTGGTGATCTTGATATTGGACTGTCCGCATTCTACAAGGCGCACCTGATAGCCCAGATGCTCGATCAAAGAAGAATCATCGGTAACGGTGATCTTATCCTTTTCTGCCTTGACAAGAGCGGCTTGATAGAGCGCCGTGTGGAACACCTGCGGCGTTTGAACCTGCCAAAGCCCCGTGCGATCCACCGACTCGGTGACAGTACCCAAAACCGAAGCACGCTTGACTGTGTCGCTGACCAGATGCGCAGCGCAGGCAGCCTTATGATTATATGCCTGAATGCAGACCTTTGCGATTTGTGCAGGGGTCGTCAGGCATCTGGCACCGTCAGCGATAGCAACGTATTTGACCTTTGCGCCAAGCTTTGCAACGCCTTTTTTGACGGATTCCTGACGGGTTGCACCGCCTGCGGCGAGCTGTGTCAGCTTGGTGATCCCATAGGTCTTTTTCATTTCGGCAACTGCCTCAAACTCCTCGGGCTTTGTGACCACCACGATCTCCCGGATCAGGGGACAGCTTTGATATGCTGTGAGCGTGTGAGCCAGAACCGGCTTTCCGCAAAGATTGTAAAGCTGCTTGTTCAGCCCCTCCATGCGGGTAGAGGCGCCTGCCGCAACGATTACGGCAGCAGTGTAGCTGTCGGGAAGATATTCATGAACGATCTCTGCGATTTTAGACAATTTGTTCATCAGAGGGAAGCCTTCCTTTCTAAAATTTATGTTGCCGAAGGGTCACTCGGCTGAGCTCTCGTTTTTTTCGATGGCGGTGATCATATCCACACGCCTTTGGTGCTTGCCACCCTCAAACTCGGTGTCGATAAACTGATCTACAAGGTCCATGGCAAGTCCCATGCCTACCACACGCTCTCCAAAGCAGAGGACGTTGGCATCATTGTGCATTCTCGTCAAGCGAGCGCTGAACGTATCGGAGCAGGCAGCTGCACGAATCCCACGGTGCTTGTTTGCAGCCATGGACATTCCGATGCCCGTTCCGCAGATCAGGATCCCTAATTCGGTAATGCCGTTTTGAATATTCTTACATACTGCGGATGCAAAGGCAGGATAATCGCAGCTGTCGAGGGAATCAGTTCCCACGTCGATGACCTCGATGCCTCGTTCCTTCAAGTGTTCTATTACTTTTAATTTCAGTGCATAGCCTGCGTGATCGCAGCCGACAGTGATCTTATTGATCTTCATAGTATTCTCCTTACAAAGGGTTATATTCCCGTGTCGATTGCTTGCCGCTCGGCTCTCTCCCGCTCTGCCTGCGAAAGGCGTAGATAGGTGGGGGAAAGCTCGATATCGGTAGTGCGAACGCCGTTTTGATAGGCAAGACGGGCGATCTGCGCCACGGAGTAGGCACTTTGATGGCGATAACGCTCGGGGGTGGGAATGATTTCGTGTGTTAATCCCCCGACGGTGATACCGTAGCCGTCGCCCGAGAGATGAACAGGCTCATCAAACTGCTTCAAATATTCGTCCAGCTCGGTAATTGCAATGGCACTGTCCGGCATCAAACGCTCCAAAACGCCGTTTTTCGCACGGAAAAGAGCGGTATAGACCTGACTGCGGCGGGCATTCATGACCGGGCAGATCAGCCCATCGGCAAAAACCAAATTATAAGCCAAGGATTCCAAGGTGGACACGCCAATGCAGGGCTTTTGTGTGCCGAAGGCAAGCCCCTTGACAGTGGCGGCGCCGATACGCACTCCCGTGAAGGAGCCCGGCCCCTTGGAAGCGGCAAACAGGTCGATATCGTCGGTGGTAAGAGCAAAGCGCTCTAATAAGAACTCTACCATAGGTAACAGCGTTTCGCTGTGGGTGTTACCGTGATTCAGAGTGATTTCGCCCAAGAGCTTTTCATCCTCGCACAGGGCAACCGAAGCCACCAAAGCGGTGCTATCAAGTGACAGAATCTTCATATAGCCTCCTCTGTGCAGATTTTTACGGTGATCCTACGGCAATCGGGAGATGCGGGATCGGTCTTTTCGATCAGGACCTTGATCACGTCCTCGGGGATCGCCCAGGGGATCTTTTCGCTCCACTCGGTCAAAATGATGCCTTTGCGCATCAAGTAATCATCAAAGCCGATGGAAAACAGGTCGTCCTCGTCCTCAATGCGGTACATATCAAAATGAAAGAGGGAAAGCGGCTTTGCACGGTATTCGTTGACCAGAGCAAAGGTGGGGGAGCGGACGGTGCTTTGGGGAGCCACCACGGAGGCAAAGCCTCTGACAAACGCCGTTTTTCCCACGCCTAAGTCGCCGTACAGGGCGATAAAGCGGGGAAGAAATTGGTTTTGTGTGACCTGCAAGGCAAGATCCTTGGCGCAACGCTCGGTCTCTTCAACAGTCGAGGTATATACGGTATTGATCTGCTCCACGATCCTTCCTCCTTTACAAGCTTCCTCTATTATATTAGTATATCATATCTTTGAGCCGTTGTAAAGGGCTTTGCGGCGAATTATTTTTGCCTGTCGCTCACTTTTTTTCCTTTTTTTGTGTGTCACGAAAGTCCGGGAGAGATTGCTTGGATCCGTCGGGATACTGAATGACGGTGTTTTCCAAAATTCCCGTAAAGCTGGTACGGAATTCAGCGATATATTCTGCTCTTAAATTCTTTTGCTCTTCAAGCTCTGTGGGGGTCAATCCCTCTGCCTTTGCTTTTTTTGCCAAAGCGTTGATGCGGGCAATTTTTTCTTTTTCCATGATAACTCCTTTTTTATATCAAAAATACGGTGCCGATATCAGTGAGCGGTAGCTCACCCAAAGAGCGGACATAAAAACCGTTGGATTGCAGAAATTCCTTTAATTCTTTACCGTCGGGATAAAGATCCACGTTGCCGCAGAACAAGACGGTATCCACCGATCGGTAAGGGGAAAAGCTTGCGCAACCGCCTAAAAATCCGTGATCGTATCCGGGCAAAGCGATGCCCCCGGGGGAAAGAAACAGGCTATTGACCCCTGAGGAGATTCCTGCCTTGTGAATGGACGGGTCGGAGGTGACCATTGCGTTTTCTCCGCACGGGATCACCGAGCATTTTGCATAGCCCTGCTTGACGGGGCAAAGGGAATATTGCCCTCCTTTTGTGATCCTTTTTGCGGTTGCCGAGGGCAAGCAAAACAGATGCTTCCCGATTGGGGCGGCGTTGAAAAGGACATCGGCGGGATATGCACCGCCGTATTCTTCCTCCACTGTTTGAAGGGGGAGAGATGCCGCCTTGGCAATGCGCTCCAAGGGCGCCCTTGCTATTTCAAGATAGCTCCGTGTACATAAAATCGCATCCGAGGCGAAAAACAGGAGCATATCCGGGTGAGATGCCACGGGGGTGGGGAGAGCGGGATGGGGCGGCAAGCGCAAAGGGGAATATCCCATAGAACGAAGCGCT
>JAFTMU010000264.1 GCA_017452215.1 Clostridia bacterium | reverse complement strand
TTCCAATTCGCTCTTAATGACCGAGACCTGCGGACCGTAGACCACCTGGATCCCCGTCCCCCGACGGATCACGCCGCTGGCACCGCTTGCACGAAGCGTGGCATCGGAAACGGCATCGGGATCCTTCACCGTCACACGCAAGCGTGTGGCGCAACAATCAAGGTTTGCGATATTCTCTTTTCCGCCAAGCCCTTCAAGGATGGTTTTTGAAACGGTGTGGTCCGATTCCTTCCCACCTGCGCCCTGCTTTTTCTCGTTATAGTCGGCTCGGGTGTAAAGCTTGACCTCCTCATCTCCTGTTTCCCGCCCGGGCGTCATATAGTTGCGCCAACGGATCAGGTAGCGGAACAGCAAGAAATAGACGACGAAATAAACAGCGCCTACCACAGGGATCACCATCCAGTTGGTTTTTTCGTTTCCTTGCAGAATACCGAAAAGCGTCAGGTCGATCAACCCTCCTGAAAAAGTCATACCCACGCCCACGTTAAACAGATGCATGAGCATATAGGCAAGTCCTGCGAACACCGAGTGGATCACGTACAAAACGGGTGCCACGAACAAAAAGGTAAATTCCAAGGGCTCGGTAATACCCGTAAGCACCGAGGTCAGAGCGGCGGACAACAACAGTCCTCCCGCCACCTTTTTCTTTTTGGGATCGGCACAGGTATACATGGCAAGCGCCGCTCCGGGAAGTCCAAAGATCATCAAGGGGAACTTTCCGCTCATAAATCGGCATGCCTCTACGGAGAACACCTTGGTGTTGGGAGAAGCAAGCTCCGCAAAAAAGATATTCTGTGCGCCGTAAACCATGACGCCGTCAATCATGGCAGAGCCACCAAGTCCCGTTTGCCAAAAGGGCAGATAGAATACGTGGTGCAGCCCAAAGGGAATGAGAATACGCTCAATAAATCCGTAGATAAAGGTCCCCGCATAGCCCGAGCGCAGGACAAGATCCCCCAAAGCATAAATACCTGACTGAATATAGGGCCAAACAAAAAACATCAGAACACCCACGAAAATATATACCGTGGTGGAAATGATGGGGACGAATCTCGTTCCTCCAAAGAAGGAAATGACGTTTGGCAAACGGATCTTATAGAACCGATTGTTCAGCCACGCCACGCCAAGTCCTACGAGAATACCGCCAAATCCGCCCATCTGCAAGGATTGGATCCCCACCACGTTGGCGATGGTTCCCTCCTGCATCGCCCCGGGAGCAAGACGTCCGCTGATAGCGAGCAACGCATTGATGGTCTTGTGCATGACGAAAAAGGCAATGGCGGCGGAAAGCGTTGCCGTCGCCTTTTCGTTCTCTGCCATTCCAAGCGCAACTCCCATGGCAAAGAGCAGCGGCAGATTGTCAAAAATGACTGTTCCCACAGAGGCAAGCAGGGTAAAGACCGAATACAGCACGGTCCCCTCCCCCATCAAACCTGTGAGATTGTAGGTTTCCAGCATAGCGGCGTTGGTAAAGGAGCTTCCCACCCCCAACAAAAGCCCGGCAATGGGTAATAGCGCAATGGGCAGCATAAACGCACGTCCGACACGCTGTAATACGCTGAAAAAGCCGTTTCCCTGTTTTTTTGCTAACGTTGTTGACATAGTTGTTATCCTTTCTTCGTTCGAAAGCACATCACTGCATCCCGAGCTCCCACAGTGCTTCCGAATTTGTACTCCGTATTTTCAATTTTTTCCGGGGTGGTCACAATGACTATCACGTCGGTGCAAAGTCCCTTTTGGCGGATCAGCTCCATGTCGGCATCCACCAACGCTTCTCCCGCCTTGATGCGCTGTCCCGCCCTGACCTTGGGGGTAAACCCTTCTCCACCAAGAGAAACGGTGTCAACTCCCACGTGCACCAATACGTCCAGCCCCTCATCGCTCAAAACCGTAAAGGCGTGCTTGCTTTCCGCAACGTTCTCCACCCGTCCCCCAACGGGCGAGCAGATACGCCCCTCCACAGGCTCCACGGCAAAGCCTACCCCCAGCATTCCCAAGGAAAACACCTCGTCGGGAACGGCAGAGAGCGGCACGCTCTTTCCCGTACAGGGAGAGAGCAGGCAAATTTGCTTTTTGCCAAATAACATGATCTTATCCTCCCGATATTTATTTACATTCCGTCACTTTTTCTCTCACGCCCAAAAGATAAGGAGCCGAAACCGATAATTCGTCCACTCCCAGATCCACAAACCGTTGCGTCAAGCGCAAGTCAGCGGCAAGCTCACCGCAAATGCCGATCCAACCGTCGTGACGGTGGATCGCCTCGCTCGCCATTTGGATCAAGCGCAGAACAGGCTCGGTGTTCTCCTCACAAAGAGAGGCAACAGCGGCATTCTGTCTGTCCGCCGCCAGCGTGTACTGCAAAAGATCATTGGTTCCCACCGAGAAGAAATCCACCTCGGCGGCAAGCTCCTCGCTCATCAGTGCGGCGGCGGGAGTCTCCACCATGATCCCAAATTCCAGCTTGCGGTCGAACCTCTTTTTTTCTCTCTCCAATTCCATCATACACTCCCCAAGCAAGTGGCGGCAACGGCGGATCTCCTCCACGCTGACGATCATTGGAATCATCACCGAAAGGCTCCCGTAGGCAGATGCCCGCAGGATCGCACGG
>JAFTMU010000263.1 GCA_017452215.1 Clostridia bacterium | reverse complement strand
TGGCAACCTACTTAAACAACGCAAAAAACACCGACGACAACGTGATCCTTTTGTCCTCGGGAGATATGTGGCAGGGCTCCGCCGAATCGGTTCTGACCGAGGGGGTGCTCTTGACCGAATGGATGAACCAAATGGGCTTCTCCGCCATGACCTTGGGCAACCACGAGTACGATTGGGGTGAGGACGCCATTCGTGAGAATTTGAAGGTGGCGGAATTTCCGTTTCTCGCCATCAATATCTACGATAAGGATACAAACGCACTTGCAGAGTATTGTACCCCCTCTGTCATTGTGGAGCGGGAGGGAATCCGGATCGGCATCATCGGTGCCATCGGGGATTGCTATTCCTCGGTTTCCTCGGATATGGTGGAGGACGTGGAGTTTAAGGTAGGCAAGGAGCTGACCGCCTTGGTCAAGGCAGAGTCGGAGCGTCTGCGGGATGCGGGAGCGGATCTGATCGTCTATTCCGTGCATGACGGTAGCGGAACAAGCTCCTCAGGTGTGCAAAACGTGTCCGCTTATTCCATGTCAGCGTATTATGACGTTGCCCTTTCCGACGGCTACGTGGATCTTGTTTTTGAAGCACACAGTCATCAATCCTATACCTTGATCGATGTCCACTCGGTGTATCATCTCCAAGGGGGAGGAGAGAATCGTGGCATCTCCCACGTGGAGATCGAGGTCAATTCCGTCAGCGGTGAAAACGAGGTCACCGAGGCGGAGATCGTCCGTCATCAAAGGTACGAGTCCCTTTCCGATGACCCCGCCACCGAAGCATTGGAGGAAAAATATCGGGAGACCATCGACCGTGCCTATCGGGTGCTGGGAAGAGTAGACCGCTCCTACTCCTCGGGGGAGCTTGGGGATCTTGCCGCAGAGCTGTATTTGGAGGCGGGACTTGAAAAATGGGGCGCCGATTATGATATCGTCCTGGGCGGCGGATATCTGGTCACCCGTTCTCCCTATGACCTTGCAGGAGGAGAATGCAGCTATGCCGACTTGCTCTCCCTCTTTCCGTTCAATAACCGCTTGGCGCTCTGCTCCATCTCGGGAGCCAAGCTCCAAAGCAAATTCCTGCAAACGGGCAACTCCAATTACCATATCGGTTTGAGCGATTACGGAAGGAGCATCCAAGATAACGTTTCCTACGGAAAAACCTACTACGTGGTCGTGGATACTTATACCGCTCTCTATGCTCCCAACGGCTTGACCGTGATCGATTATTACGACGAAAGCACCTACGCCCGTGACCTTTTTGCCGATGCCATCGGGGAAGGACGTTTTTCTACCGACCACAGCAATTACACCCTCACTCCGATCCCCGAGGCGCTTGCTATCGGCAAGGGACTGGACGGTGGGGAGACCACCAAGGAGTATTATTACGTCAAGGGGGTTATCACAGGGAGCATTCACGCCACCTACGGAAACCTGTATTTGAGCGACGGGGAAGGAAATAGCATCTACGTGTAAGGCCTTTATGACCTTTCGTGCAACCGCTACGAGGGCCTGGCGGACCAACCGAAGCCGGGAGACGAGATCATTCTTTACGCCCACATCACCAACTACGTTCCCCGTGGCGGCGCTTCCATCATTGAATTAAACGCCGCTATTCTCATCGAAAATCTCACTGAATAAAAGAAAGAAGCATCCTATGTACGGGACGCTTCAGGTTGCTGACAAAAGAGTCAGCACTGCCATTTTGACAAAAAGTTTTGGTCAAGCTTTTTCAAAAGC
>JAFTMU010000262.1 GCA_017452215.1 Clostridia bacterium | reverse complement strand
CCTCAATGATCTGCCGCCATGCGCCGATCAACTCTCCCTCATTGGTGGAATCGATCTCTCCCAAGGGGATATTCACCTGATGATCGTTGACGCCTCCCTGTAAAAATACCAGATCGATATCCCCCGAGCCCTTGCCCGAGGTATCCCCAAAGTTGGTATAGCGGGAGGAGTCCGCCGTGTTGTAGCAAAAGCTGTCGGTGTGATGGAACAATTGGTCCCAAATCGACTCTCTCACAGAAGCCCCCGGAGCATAAACCGAAGGATTATACGCCACGGTGCGTGCGCCTCTGCCAATATTGGTCATGTTCCATGCGCAATCCTTTGCCAGAAGCCCCATCCACTGTCCCGTGGCTCTGACGGCGTGACCGTCGGTCAGGCTGTCACCAATAGCAAGGACGTTGAGCCCCTTGATGCTCTCACACATCGCATCGTATTTTGCCTGTGGCTCTGCCACCATCACGTTGTGAATATGGGGGAGCAAATTCCCCGCCACCAGCTTCATGCCCTCGGCATTGAGGTGATTTCCGTCGTTGACGCTCTTGCTGTATTGCTGCTTGAAGGCGTAGCTGTTCATGTTCACTCCGGAAACGTTGGGATCTCCTGCATCAATCAGGGCAACACGGTCGTTTTCCGGATAATTGACAGCCTTGATATTCTTCATTGCGTTGGCAACGAAATCCATACGGGAGGCGCCGTCCTTGCTTCTCGTCTCCTCCCTGTGCCAGGTGGTGATGAGTACGATACGGGCATGGGGATATTCCACCAGCAGATGCTCAATCATGGCATTGAACGCCCCGTAGAGCGTGCCGATATCCTTGGAATTCACCTCTCCCAGAGGAATGCCCCAACCAAAATCGTTGGTGCCTCCCTCCAAGAGGATCATATCCACCTCGTTCGCTTGATTAGCGCTGAACGAAGGGGTCTTGTTGTATTGAATGAAAAATCCCGTGCTCCCATAGCGATAGGTGTCGGTCTCCAGCAACCGCTTGACCATAGAGGGTCTTTGCTGCGCAGGATCTGCATACGCCTCGGGATTATACGCAACGGTCCAGCCGTCACGGCCAAGATTGGTCAGATTCCAGCCGCAGGCACGGGACATGAGAGAGATCCATTGCTGGCGCCCCTCCAAAAAGTCCCCGTCGAACAAGCTGTCACCAATTGCCAGAACACTGAGCCCCTTTAACTCGTCGGCAAGCGCTTGTTGTTCAGCAGTAAGGGTCAGCCACGTGTTGTCCTCGGGTACAGTGATCCCACCCTGGTGTTTTGTAGTGGTTTCCGATTCCTCGGTGGTGCCGCTTTCGCTTGGCAATTCGGTAGTATCCTTCATATCATCATCTCCATTGGCGCAGGAGGCTGCGCATAAAACCGTTATGACCGCCAAAAGAGCAGCCAGAATTCTGATCGGCGTTGCTTTCATTTTCTTCCGCTATTATTGGGCGCCGTCCATGGCGATTTCCCAAATGAGAGGCAGCATACGGTATGCCATCATCTCCATACCCTTTTTATTGAGGTGGAAGCCGTCGTAAGCATACTTGGCTCTCCACGCCGTATCGGTCATATCCACACCCGAGATCTCCTTCTTTCCTGCATCGATCAGGTAGAAGCGGTCACCGTATGTCTCGTCCTTGGAGTAGTTCTCATACATGGTAATGATCTGTCTTGTATAATAGGTACGTGGCTTTTCGCCAAACTCCCAGGGAGTGACAAAAACGATCTTTGCATTGGGGTATTCCACCAGCAGGCGATCCACCACCAGCTGCCAAGCTCCCATAAAGGTAGCGGGATCTTTTTCTCCCCATGCGCCCTGAGCGGCGGCAATGTCGGTGCCGAAGTCGTTGTTTCCGCCCTCCAGAAGGATCATCTCAACATCCTCGGGATTGCCCGAAATATTACCGATATTGAAATACTTGGAAGAGCCCGTGCCCCAATAATATTGCAGGGTATCCCGACGGTTGTAGAGAGAATCGTAAATGGATTCCTTGTGTCCGGGGTTCTTATCGGTAAAGGAAACGGTCATACCTGCAACACCCAGATTGGTCAGATTCCAGGAGCACTCCTTACCCAGCAGGTTGATCCACTGATCGGTCCCTACACAGGGAGGATTGGTCACCGAGGTGCCCGAGAACAGGCTGTCGCCCATTGCCAGAATGTTCAAGCCATTCAGATCCTTTTTCCAAATTTCCATCCATTTTCCCTCGTCCGCATCCGTGTATTTTTGCAGTACTGCCGTTTGCTGCTCTGTCAGCGTACCGCTTCCGATGGCAGCGGTAGAGGCTGCGCAGATCGAATTGCAGGGCAGCTGATCGATATTCTCCTCGGCGTATACGGTGTGCACCGTTCCGTCCTTCATGACGATGTCAATATAGCCGACACCGATAAATTTACGGTTCCAATTTTCCCGTTTGACGTTGACAACGGAGCCTGCGAAGGAGTATACTCCCTCCTCCGTGTTTTCCTCATACCATTGCCCGTCTGCCACGGGAACGTCCAGATGCAGAATTTCCTTCAAGCTCTCTTTGTTCACAGAGAACAGGGGGGCAACCCAAGCCTGGGGAAGGATCAAGGTTCCGAAGCGAAGCTCCTCGACCTCGTCACTGCTCTTCAAAAATTCATAATCCGCAATGGAAAGGTGAGACACGAATCTCACGCCCTCGGGGGAGACCAGACGGATCTCCGCCTCGGAGGCGGCGTTAAAATCGATGTAATGGGTGGTGATGCTTGTGCCGTTCTCCACCGAAACAGAGGTTTCGTTGGTGGTGTAGGAGCTGCCGTCCGCTGCGGTCACGGTTGCCCATGCCAGCTTTTTGCCGGGCTTGGAAATGTCCAGAATACCGCTCTCGCCAACGG
>JAFTMU010000261.1 GCA_017452215.1 Clostridia bacterium | reverse complement strand
GCGACCGCCTCACCGCCATCAAAAGCGGCGGCGAGATCGAGATCGTCGCACGGGCAGAAAGCGCCGTCAGCCGTTCTATTACGGTATTCACCGTAGAGGCGGATCTTCCCGCCCCCGAGCAGCTGACTCTTTCCGTTGAAAAAACCGAGCTCGATACGGGCGAGAGCATCTCCCTCTCCTTTACCACTTACCCCGAAACGGCAGCGCAAAATATCGTCTATCGGGTCCTTTCGGGCGGCGAGCACATTCGCATCATCGGCAACCGCATTGAGGGCGTGTCGGCAGGAACTGCCACCTTTGTAGGCGAGATCGAGGGCACCGTCAGCAACGAGATCACCGTCACGGTGGTGGAGGATCCCGACAAATACGATGAGATCACCAAGGAAGAGTTTTACGCCGATTACGAACCCGCCTCCGACAACACCGATGCCTATTATCGCACCCTGCACGGGTTGATGTCGGGAGACCTGACCGTTCCCGATCAAGCCCCCGTGGTCTCCACTTATCAGCCAAGGCAGAACGGCGCACTGATCCGCAACAACGTCACCACCTTCCTTGACGAAGACACCTATCTCGTCATTGACGCATGGGGCAACGAGGTGCTCGTGATCTACCGTGACGGCGCCTATATCACCTTGGAGGAGGTTGCCGCCTACGTTTATGCCTTTGGCACCGTGCCCGCCAACTACGTGGAGGGCAAAAATATGAGTCCCGAATACAGCATCTGGGGCGAGTATCTCCGTCTCAACCATTCCTATTTCAGCGGCGACACCAACCGCTACCCCTACGAGCCCGTGCTTCCCGACATTCGGGGCTGCGGCGGTGAATTGTATTATTACGAGATCGATATCGGCACCACGGGCACCGATTGTGACCCCACCTACCCCTCTCTCATTTACAACGACGGCGAGCGGATCACCCGAGGGGCGGCACGGATCGTCTACGCACGGTACGACGCCAACGAGGACGAGATTATCGATCCCAACGAGCGCTACCTCTTTTATACCTACAATCACTACAACGATTTTCAAGAGTATCTGAACTATTACGGCGGCTGGGGAGAGATCTTCGGTAATATCACGGGTGGCGGAACGATCTCCAGCAAGGTAGATTACAATCCCACGCCCTATATTCCCACGGTGATGGCACCGCTCTCGCAAAACACCACAGCCCGCACCGTTCTATATTATTTCATAGCAGACCCGAAGCAATCCCTTTGGGCGGCATAGAAAAGTACAATGTAGCAAGACTTCACTGTATTCTATCATAGCACACAGCTCCACAAAGGCTCTCCCTTTGGGAGAGTTCCCGCATAGCGGGTGAGAGGGCGGCGATCGAAAAAGCCTACCACCGGCTTTGTCATGTGAGGGGCAGTCTCAAATTTTCATTTGAGACTGCCCCTCTTTTTGGCGACAACCGGAGATTGCATAAACTATTATATCATACATTTGTACGGTATGGTTGTAAAATCATACGTTTATATGAATGATATCATTAAAAATTAAACTAAAAAGTGATATAGAAAACGCTTGCGGGATTTTCCGCAAGCGTTTTTGTTTTTCGCTTAAACTTTTTCCAATCCCTGCAATGCCGCAAACACGTTCATATCCGTGCGCTCGATGGTCAAGGGGGAGATGGAGATGTACTTTTCCCAGATGGCATCGGTATCGTATGCGATATCCAACACCTCTTTTTGATAAGGGTCACCCACTTGAATGTAGCGGTCATTCCCTCTGTATTCAAAGCCGTCGGTGTAAAATACGCCGCCTTGACGGGTGATGCGGATCCCTCGGTTCTCCTCGGGAATGTTGACGTTATACAAACCGTGCTTCTCCAAAAGCCCGTGCTCCTCTATAAAAGCAAACACCTCGTCAAGTCCCTGCATCACAGGACCCAAGGCATCTGTGCGGTGCTTGGAAAGAGCGATCGCCTTTACACCAAGCCTGTAAGCCTCGAAAATCGCTCCCACGGTGCCCGAATACACGATGTCGTGCCCCAGATTGTAGCCGTTGTTGATGCCCGAGAGGACAAGATCATATTGCTCTCCAAGCCCCAAAATGCCAAATCGCACGCAATCGGCAGGGGTGGAATCCATGGCATAAGCACGGACGCCCTCCAAAAGCGGCACCTCTTTGATCTCGATCTCACGGTGGAAATCAATGGCTTGGCTCTTGCCGCTCTGCTCGGTCTTGGGGGCGACTACGGTCACGTCTCCGTAGCGCTTTGCCCATGCAGCCAAATGCGGCAGCGCCTCAGCGCCGATGCCGTCATCGTTTGTGATCAATATTTTCATAACCAACCCTCATTGTTCTCTTTATACTCTTTGAGGCGTGCGTCCGCATCGGCGAGCAGGCGCTTGACCTCCTTTTTGGAATAGACCGTGGCACCGCAGGCGCAATCGTGGCCGCCGCCATGATATTTTTCCGCCAGGGTGTTGACGGTAACAAAGCGGGAGCGCAGGCGGACACGGATGCTTCCGTCCTTACACTCAATAAACGCCGCCCAGATCAAGCTTCCCCGAATGCTGTCCATGTAGGAGACCGCAGCCCCCGCATCCTCATGGGAAAGACCGAACCGTTTCTGCAAACGGCGGCTGACGTACAAATACGCCACCCCGTTCTCGGTTCTCTTGATCTTGCCGTACATATACCCCTGAAAATGCAGAACGTTCAGCTCCTTGGTATACAGCTGAGAATAGATCCGATCCGCATCCACGCCCTCGTCCAAAAGCATTCCCGCATAGCGCATGGTATCCCCTGACACCGAGCGGAAGCGGAATCTGCCCGAATCGGTGACCATACCCGTGTAGAGATAGGTCGCCGCCTCACGGTTGATCTTCAACTCCGTGCGGAAGGCATCCCAAAACGCCACCACCATCTCGCAGGTGGAGGAGCGCTCCGGCTCTACCCAAACAACGTCGCCGTAGGGCTTCACGTCGATGTGGTGGTCGATGCGAACGATCTCACGGCAAAGGGAAAACCTTGTATTGGAGATGCGGTCGGTGGTAGCGGTGTCCAGAACGATGCCGAGAGAGCGGGCATACACCTCGTCCTCCACGGGAGCATCCTCCCCTCCGAGAAACGCCACGTAATCCGAATAATCGCTGTTGAGCAGACGGATCTCCTTGTCGGGATAGCTCAGCCGCAAAATTTCGCAAAGCCCCTTGCTCGATCCCACAGCGTCCCCGTCTGGGCGCTTATGTCTGAATACAATGATACTTTGGTATTCCTTGATCTTATCAAGGACACGCTTCATCTGTTCGATATTCATGCTTCCTCTTTCCCCAATGCCTTCAAATCTTCAAGAAGCGCCATGGCTTCTTCTCTGTCTTTCAAGGTGGCGCCGCTTGCCTTGGCGTGTCCGCCGCCTCCGTACTTTTTGGCAATGGGATTGATGTTATATT
>JAFTMU010000260.1 GCA_017452215.1 Clostridia bacterium | reverse complement strand
ATCCCGACACTCCCGAGCCCGCCGTTCCCGTTTTCACAGGCGGCACCGTCCCTGCAAAGCCGCATACCACAAGCGCCTCGCAAACGGTTTCCCTTGACGTTTGTACAAAATACGTTACCCTGATCAATGCAAAAACGGGCGAGATCGTCGCTTCTTTGAACCACGATGTGCGCTTTTCTCCCGCTTCCATGACCAAGGTCATGACCTTGATCGTCATGTGTGAAAAGCTCACCGAAAAGGATATGGATGTCCCTTTGACCATGACGGATGAGCTTTACACGATGGTTAGAACGGGAAGCTTTGTAGGGACCGAAAACTACGGTATTGACGTAGACGACCAATACAAGATCAAGGATCTGCTCTACGGCATCGGTATGGAGTCCGCCTCCGATTGCACCATGCTGATCGTTGATTATCTGTGTGAAAGTCAGGAAGAGTTTGCCGAGCTGATGAATCAAAAGGTAGAGGCGCTTGGCTTGCAGAATACAAAATTCGATAACCCCGTGGGCTACGAGAGCGAGAATAACTATACAACAGCTAACGACATGGCAGTCATCATGGCGTATGCGATGCAAAGCGAGCTGATCAAGGACGTTCTCGGCAAGGAAATCCACACAGGAAAAGCCGCAGGCTACAATAAGGCAGGGGAGTTCCTTCCCGAATTCAACTTTACCTTCTTCAACACCTTTACGGGCGCACACGAGGAGAGTCGGGAAAGCGCATACGAAAAGCACTATAAGGTTGATTTTTCGCTTTCTACCGCAAAGCTTCTCGCAGGCAAAACAGGCTATTGGGAATATCCAAATGCGGAGGATTCTGCAAACCCCATAAAGCACCACTGCCTCTCCATTTATCTGTCATCAAAATCCGATAAGACCGAATACGTCCTGATCATCGGTGGCGGCACACAGCCGGGCTACCGAGTGATGAAGGATATCACGGATCTGTTGGATACATACGTCAAATAAATATCGACCCCTCCTTGCCTCTCTTGCATATACTGTAAGAGATAAAATGCAAGGAGGGTCTTTTTTTATGCTTATCACAAAGCCGTATAACCGAGAAAGGGCAGTCGCCTACGCACGTACCTGGGCACTCAGCCGAAACCCACTGTTTATTGATTTTACAGGCATCGGCGGCAACTGTACCAATTTCGTCTCCCAGAGTATTTTAGCGGGGAGCTGTACCATGAATTACACCCCAAGCTTCGGCTGGTATTACATCTCCCCCGAGGAGCGAGCCCCCGCATGGAGCAGCGTGGAATATTTTTACGATTTTATCACAGGGAAGCAAGCCTTTGCCGAGCAAAACGGGGGAGCAGGACCCTTTGCCACAGAGGTGCCAAGAGAGCAAGCCACACTTGGCGACGTGGTGCAATATGCCAACGGGGAGGGGGATTGGTATCACACCGTTATCATTACCATGATCGATGGAGACGAGATCTACGTCAGCGCCCAATCCGACGACGCTCTGGATCGCCCCATCTCCTCCTATAATTTTGCCACTGCCCGTTTTTTGCATATTGAGGGAGTTCGTGTAGAGCTTTCCGACGATGCTTGCTATGAATTTTTGCTTCAAGGCGGCTATGAGAACGCCCAAGATGTATAGAATAGGCAAAATAGACAAAAACAAGGCGCCGAAAATGTACACAATAAATGAATTTATTTAATACTACAAAAAGATATTGACAAAAAAACAAAATGGTGCAACAATTGCATTACGACCAACATTTGGTTGACATATTATTAAATGGAGGCTTTTCAAATGAAAAAACTTTCTCTCTTGATTGCGCTCGCTCTCCTGATCACCGTTGGCGGCGTTTACGCAACCTGGTCTTATTCAGAAAGCACCGCAACCGCTTCGTCCACCTTGAATCCTTCGGTTAGGCTGATGAGTACCCACTACACCGAAAAGGGGTCCATTCTTTTTGCAGGAGCTCCCTCCATTGCCTTTGATGACTTGAATAACGATCACGTGGCAGACTTGAATTGGATTGACACTAACAATATGGACACTCGGACACTCAAGGTTGTCTTCAACCCTAACTCTGATGCCACCGATAAACAGATCGATATTATAGTTTCTGTAGTTCTTCCTTTGGATATCAAAACAAATGAAATTTCTACTTTTAAAGGAAAGGCCGTTTTTAAGCCTTTTGATGAAAATTATATAAAAGAGAACGCGACTTTTGAAGCAACGGTTTCCAAAAATATCATCACCATCACGTTGCTTAATGTAGGCTCGGGAGGCGTTGAGCTTGATTTGTCTGAATATATTACCACCGATTTGGAACTGCCCACCTTGGATGATTATAACAATTTCGCTAGTGTTATGGCCAACTACCCCATCAACATTTCCGCTGCAGAAGCACTTGCAAACTAAGTTTTACCGATGATTATAGGGGCATTTCAATCCTGAAATGCCCCTCAAGCAGTATAAAAAGGATCAATCATGCAAGCTTTTAATACATACGTATTCTTCCTTTGCTTGTTTGTCTTTGCCGCCTTTGTTATCACGTTCACCGTGATGATCGCAGGCTTGGCAAAGTCATACGTGCGTCTCATTCGCCTGGGAGCAGAGGATGATGCGATCCAAACAGAACGGGAAAAATTGCAAAAAAAGAGAAAAGCCAAAAGCGCATCTAACGTCATTGGAAAGGTGCTTTTTGGCCTTTTGGCAGTTGCTTTGGCGATCCTGTTTGTCCTCTCCCTGGTGGTTCAGCATTGTGAAAATAACACAGGAGTGCAGGATTGGTCCATTCGTGTGGTAAAAAGCGGATCCATGTCCTATAAAAACGAGTTTAACAAAAACCTTCCGAAGGATGTAAATGACCAATTTCAGATGTTTGAGCTGATCATGGTCGAAAAGCTTCCTCCCGAAATGGAGCTGGAGCTTTATGATATCGTGGTCTACGAGCAAAACGGCTATCAGATCGTCCACCGCATCGTCGGTATCGAGGAGCCCAACGAAAAGCACCCCGATCAGCGGCTCTTCCTCTTGCAGGGTGACGCCGTCTCTCAGCCTGATGCTTTCCCAGTATTGTACAAGCAAATGAAGGCCATTTACACTGGAACTCATATTCCCAACATAGGTAGCTTCGTTATGTTCATGCAGTCTCCCGCAGGCTGGCTTTGCATCATTTTGATTTTGTTTGCTATGATCGCAACCCCGCTGGTGGAGAAGAAGATCGAACACGAAAAACGAGCTCGCCTTGCAATGATTGCAGGGGAGCGCTTAGAGCCCGACTTCAATCTGGGATCAAGACGTCTTGCCGATCCCTCGGCACCCATAGTCCTGACCAAAAACTTCTTGGCTTCGCAAAAGAAACAGGAAGAACGCTCCTATTGGCAGGATCTTCTTGACGGAAAAGCAGGGGATATTCAAATTTCCGCTACCGTGAAGTTGATAGGAAAAAAGCAACCCTCCACAGAAAAAAAGAGGGAGGATATCGGCAATGATGGGTAAAAGCTCCGTTCGGCTGATTGCCTTCTTCTGCTGTGTTGCCGCCTTGCTTTCCTGTACGGGTGTCTATGCCATATGGTCGTATTTTTACGCCCCCGACACCGCAAGCCTGTATACCCGTCCCACCCTTGGTTCCTTTACCTACGGCGGCACGGTGGTAGACTACAACGATGTACTACCAACCGATACCGAGAACGGTAAAGACCACTTAGAGCTCTTGGAACGCATTTTAAGTAATACCGTGGGCTTAAATAACCCTGATTCCGCTTTGGTAAATCAGATCGAGTGGGCGAACAACATCGTATATCGAAATAAGGTATGGGGCACCATGTCCAAGGATATTTGGATCTCCCAGGGTGGAGACACCGTAAAAACCCAAATGGGCTTGAGCGACTCCGAGATTTACAACCTCGCCTTTATGATCCAGACCGTCAGCAGCACGCAGTATTATGTGTATACAACCTCTGTTTCACTTGGTACCGCCGGTGACGGAAGCGTTTGGGGTGGTAATTCAAAGCCCGGCTCTCCCAATATTCCAATCGGACAGTATATTTATGAAATTTACCGTACCAACGTGGTGCTGGAAAACGGTGTATGGGTGCAAAAGGAGACCACTGTCGGCTCTGCTCCCTCCGCTTGGTATGATGAAAACCTGTATCAGACCAAGCGCCAGATCCCTTCCTTTGACGTTTACAACTTTACCCCTTACGGGCAAAGAAAGATGGGATCCACCTCGGGAATGCCGATCTACACCTACCCGGGATATGCCCTTACCGTTTATCCCGACAAGTCGGATGAGGCGTGGTACTTTACTGTCCAAGCTAAAAACGCAGCGCAAATCATCACCGTTACGGGAGATGACGCTGTCGTTTTAAAGGTTTATGATGCGGGAATGAATCTTCTTTCCACCATTGAAGCAACCGACCTTACCTGTACTTATGTGTGCAATGCCTCCACCGTGTATTATTTTACGGTCGAGGGAGCATCGAAGATTACAGTTTCTGTGACTTAACGTAAAGAGCAATCTTTGGATACTGTTTTTAGCAAGACACCAAAGGTTGCTCTTTTTACTTGCAATTTTTCCAGGAATATGCTATACTGAATAAGACCTAAAAAGGAGGTATCACCTATGTTAAAGTATCAGATCGAGGGCGGAAATCTGCCCGTTGTCATTTGTTACCCCGAAATGGGGCAGACCCTTTGCACTGAGGGTGGCTCTATGAGCTGGATGAGTCCCAACATGAAAATGGAGACCAACACAGGGGGCGGCATCAAAAAGGTGTTCAGCCGTATGTTTTCGGGCGAGAAGATCTTCATGAATGAATATACCCCCATTGGCGGCAATGGAATGATCGCCTTTGCCTCCTCTTTCCCGGGCTCTATTATTCCGTACAACGTGTCCGCAGGCAACGGAATCATCGTGCAAAAGGGCGCATTTCTTGCCATGGAAAAGGGAATGGATGTGTCTATCTATTTCCAAAAGCGCCTTGGAAATATCTTTTTTGGCGGCGAAGGCTTCATTATGCAGCGCATTAGTGGAAACGGTATCGTTTTCCTGGAGATCGACGGCTACTGCAAGGAATATGAGCTTGGCGTAGGGCAGAGCATTGTTGTGGACACCGGATATCTTGCCGCTATGAGCGAGAGCTGTACCATGGAGATCGAAAGTGTCAAGGGGATCAAAAATAAGCTCTTTGGCGGAGAGGGCTTCTTTAATACCCGCATCACAGGTCCCGGTAAGGTCTATCTGCAATCCATGCCCATCAGCAATACAGCGGCCGTACTGATTCCGTATCTCCCCACTCCAAATACGGATAACGATAACAACGACGGATTTTCCATTCGTTTCGGTCGTTGAAATTTGGTTGATAAAAGTTGATAAAAAAGGTTGACTTTTACAAGCGAATATGGTACAATATTCTTAATTATAAAAAGAAACGGAGAATCGAAGATGAACAACAAATTCCGCAAAATTCTTTTGATGGTTGATATGCTTGCTCTTGCTTCGCTCGTGTTCACCGCCTGTTTAGATGTTTCTAAATTAGAGGAGAAACCCACGACCGACGACGGCATTTGTACGTCTCATACGTATGGAGAATGGACCTATTCCGAGGGCTTTGACTGCTACTTGGGTGGCTCCAAGACCCATAAGTGCACCGCTTGTGGCGAAGAAGAAACCGTAACGGTTGAAAAAAAGGCAGAGCATACCCCCGACGAAGCGGGCTATTGCAAGATCTGCGGCGCTCTCAACGGGCTTGATTTGGTACTGAACTCTGCCGAGACAGAGTACACCGTCGCTACCTTCTGGGGCAATGCAGTTGATATCGTTTTACCTTCGACCTATAACGGCTTGCCCATCACTCGCATCGGTATGAACTCCTTTGGCAAAAGCTCAATGAAAAGCATCGTAATTCCCGATACCGTCAGAAGAATTGAGGAATCTGCTTTCCATACCTGCCTGGAGCTTGAAGCCGTGACCGTTGGCAACGGCGTTACCATCATCGTTGACAACGCATTCCAAAATTGCCCCAAGCTCAAAAAAGTCGTTATGGGGAACAGTGTTACAGATATTGGTAATGGCGTGTTCTACGGTTGCGCAAGCTTGAGTGATATCACGATCTCCCAAAGCATCAAGCGCATCGGAAATAATCTCTTTAACGGATGTAGCAGCTTGACGGAATTCACCATTCCCGACGGTGTGACGTCGGTTGGACCGTATGCATTTGCTTCTTGTATTTCTCTCGAAAGTGTATATATTCCCGATAGCGTTACCGGTATCGGCGCCTTTGCTTTTTCCGATTGTCGAAAGCTTTCGGATGTTAAGCTTCCTTCCGATTTGAAGCAGATCAGCCCCAACACGTTTTCAAAGTGTTATTCTTTGGCGGGCATCACGCTCCCCGAAACCTTGGTTGGAATCGGTAACTATGCTTTTGCCGATTGCACGATGCTGTATGAGATCAAGCTTCCCAACAGCGTGATCAACCTTGGCGTATATGCTTTTTCCAATTGTACAAACCTCAAAAACGTCACATTTTCCAATCAGATCACTTCCATTCCCGTGAAGGCGTTTACAAACTGCAGTGCTCTTGACGGCATCACGATTCCCGCATCCGTGTCCCGCATTTATGCAAGCGCATTTGAGGGCTGCACAGGGCTTGAAACCGTTTATTACGGGGGAAGTGGAGATTTCTGGTCCGTTGTTGCCGTAGAGGAGAATAACGATCCTCTCCATAACGCCACCATCACAAAAGCGCCTGACGGAAAATAAAATACCAAGGGGTTGAGTCGTTTGACTCAACTCCTGCTTTTTTGAAAAATCCACTTGTATTATTTTTGCAAGTATGCTATAATAATACGGTGAATCGCTATCCAACAACAGAAAGGATCCTATACGCACATGAACAGCCCGCAAACAGAAATCAATCGCCGTCGGACCTTTGCGATTATTTCGCACCCCGACGCAGGTAAGACCACGTTGACCGAAAAATTCTTGCTCTACGGAGGCGCCATTCAAACGGCAGGCTCTGTCAAGGGAAAGGCATCCGACCGTCATGCTGTGTCCGACTGGATGGAGATGGAGAAGAAAAGAGGCATTTCTATTACCTCCTCGGTCATGCAATTTGAATATGAGGGCTATTGCATCAATATTTTGGATACCCCGGGACACCAGGACTTTTCCGAGGATACCTACCGTACCCTCATGGCAGAGGATAGCGCAGTGATGGTCATTGATGCCGCAAAGGGCATTGAGCCACAGACCAGAAAGTTGTTCAAGGTCTGTGCCATGCGTCATATCCCCATTTTTACCTTTATCAACAAGCTGGACCATGAGGCAAGAGATCCCTTTGATCTGTTGGATGAATTGGAAAAGGAGTTTGGGATCGGTACGTACCCAATGAATTGGCCCATCGGCTGCGGCGTTGGATTTAAAGGAGTCTATGACCGTGACGGACACAAGATCCTTGCTTTTGGCGATTCTCACAGAGGTAGAGACCGTCTTTCCTCCATCAATTGTGATATCAACGACGTAGAGGGCATGGACGCTCTGATCGGCTCCTATGCACGTGAGGAGCTTGTGGAGCAGGTAGAGCTTTTGGATGGCGCTTGCTTCGATTTTGATTTGGAACAGGTACGCTCGGGAAAGCTGAGTCCCGTATTCTTCGGCTCCGCACTGAACAACTTCGGCGTGGAGTTCT
>JAFTMU010000259.1 GCA_017452215.1 Clostridia bacterium | reverse complement strand
GGGAAGGGCTGACGGTCAACCATTGCGGAAGGAAGTCCCAGCGCTCTTCCCACAACACGAACCTCATCCTTGAAAAGGAATTTCAAAGGCTCAACAAGCTCAAATTGGAGATCCTCGGGAAGTCCGCCCACGTTGTGATGAGACTTGACAGCCTTTTTTCCCTCTGCCTGCTTAATGCTTTCCAGAATATCGGGATAAATCGTGCCCTGTGCAAGATAAGAAATGCCCTCCAGCTTACGGGCTTCCTCCGCAAACACGTTGATAAATTCACCGCCGATGATCTTGCGCTTCTTTTCGGGATCCGCTACGCCTGCGAGGAGATCGAGGAATCTGTCTGTTGCGTCAACGTAAACCAGGTTGGCGTCAAGCTGATTTTGGAAGACCTCAATGACGTTTTCCGATTCATTTTTTCTCATGAGCCCGTGATTGACGTGCACACACACCAGCTGCTTTCCAATCGCCTTGATCAACAGCGCCGCAACAACGGAGGAATCCACACCTCCCGAAAGTGCGAGCAAAACCTTCTTATCCCCCACCTGCGCACGGACCTGTTCCACCTGCTCGGCAATAAATGCGTCGGCGAGCTCCTTTGTGTTGATGCGTGCCATGCCCTCGGGGCGCTTGTTTGGCAATTCCATAATCGTCCTCCTGTGTTTTCGGAACCGAAAAAGCATTCCTTAGAATAAAAAAATTATATCACAAAAACGCCCCTTTTGTCAATAGAAAATCCTTGTAAAAAACCAAAAAACATTAAAAAACGAAAAGCGCTCTTTTTGTTCAAAAAAGCGCTTTTTTATGATTGGGTCAGGTCTCCAATGCCTTCCAATAAGCGGTGCCGTCCTCCCGCTTGACAAACAGTGCGGTGTAGGGCAACGAGGTCTCGTCTACATTTGAAAGAATGAACTCCATGCGATATGTATGTGCGGTTTCCTCTAAACGCATCACTGTAACAGTCGCACCCAATCTGAGTGCCTGCGTGGGCGACGTGTAGAAGCCTGCACGGTCAAGATAAGAAAACATCTCTCCGCTCTCGTGGGAAACGTCCGTACCGCCAAAATAGCGGAATACGGTGTTTTCAAAGTCCGCTTTCGAGATCAGAGTGGAGGCGCACATATAAGGATACGCCTCTTTTACGGCGTTCTGCGCCTGGCGGTTCCCTGCGTAGAGCGCATAAGAGGAGCGAAGCATGCCGTTGAGAATAGCGTCACGGTAGAGCGCTACTGCCTCCCCTGTCCCCGAAAAGCCTTGCAGCTGCACGCCGCTTTGCAGGATCAGCTCCACGGTGGAGCGCAGCTCTGCGGCAGTGTCGGAATCATTTTCCAACACCTTTGTCACAGGCTCTGCGGCGTAGTCACCAACGTCGAGGCCCAAGAGACCTCTGACCCAGAGCACGTTGGAGCCCGCCACGCAAGAAACCAAAAGGAGCGAGGATACGAGAATCAGGAGCAGCAATGTGCCCATGCGAATTCGGCGCTTTCTGCCGTAATATCTTCTGTACATCCACGTCCCTCCTTTTTTGACACTTCTCTTTTTTATTTTATCAAAACAGCAATATTTTGTCAATAGTTTTTGACAATTTTTTTACTTTATTTTGTGTTTTTTATAGATAATAGAACACAAGATAATGTATTTTGTCGCATATTTATTGCTTTTTGTCGTATGCGACACAAATATGCGACATTTACAGTAAAAAAGCAGATTTTATCCGTTAAATTGCTCGCATCTTTCCAGGATCCTGCGCTCCGAGGAAAGCAATTTTGCCAGCACAGATCGCACTACCCGATCCCCGGTCCTTCCCATCAGCGTCTCGTAACGATCAATATTGCGCTGTCTTACGTCACATTCGTCCGCCAAAAATTCCACCGCTTCCCCATGCCCCGTGCCTCCCATGCACGTTCCTCTTGCCCCACGCAGAGTGGCATCGCCTCCAAGAGCAAGGATCAGCTCTCCCAAGAGACGGAAATGCTCCAATTCCTCCTCGGCAATACTGTCAAAAAGATCCGCCGCCCGACGGTCACGGGAAAGAGAAACGAGACTGCGGTAAATATTGGCGGCAATGGATGCAAAGGTATCTATGTAGCAGATCTTGACGGCATTTGCAAGTCGGCGGTCTCTTGCCACACACCCCTCCATGGGCGGGCGAAAGCGGGGCGTTCGACCGGGGTTGGATTCACATTCAAAGCGCATGTTCTGCCTCCTTTTTTTCTTATCGTTCTGTTCCTTCCCATTCTATGCGCCCATTTTTCCCTGTGTGAATAAGAATTTTAACAGCTTCAAAAGCAAAACCCCTTGACTTATTTTAAAAAATGTATTACAATGGAGAAAAGCTTCAAGAAAGGAGAGACGCATGAAACCGACCCTGAAAAAATACCCCGCTCTGCGACGGCACGCAATAAAAAAAGACGCCGTGCGTCTTTCTTTGTATCTACTTTGGCTCCTCGCTTGGTTGTTTGGGGCGCTGGGCTATAATGCGGGGCATCAAAAGGATCCCCTCCACCGTGGGATCACCGATTGGAAGCTGGCGCTTTGGATGCTTGCCGCCGCCCTCATCGGCTTCTTCCTCTTTCGTGTTTACAAAACGCTCCTACACCCCACCGTCTCGGGGGTGATCCTTCGAACAGGGCTGTCCCACTCCTACACGCATGGCGAGGGAAGCGGGAGCGAGACCGTAGCATACGATTTCCGCCACCGCACGGTTTTGCACCTTCACACTGACAAACAAAAAAAGCGCCGTGTGCGCTTTGAACAAAAAACAGGCTCCTATCTCTATTATCAAACAGGCGAGCAGATCCTGCGCTTTCACGGCTTTGCCTACCCTCTCAATCTTAACCCCACCGCTCCCCACGGCTATGTCTGCATCAGCTGTGGGCGCATACATTCCCAATATACAGAGCACTGCGAGGGCTGCGCCCTTCCCTTGATCGATCCCAAGGAGCTTAACTCTCGGAAACAATAAAAAAACGCTTGCGAATTGCTTCGCAAGCGCTTTTTTATTGTAACGTAAAGGATTATTTCTCCTCAGCATCCTCGGCTACTTCTTCAGTAACATCAGCAACTGCGGGAACGTCCTCAGCAGCTTCCTCAGCGGGAGCTTCCTCAGCTGCGGGAGCTTCTTCAACAGCAGCTTCCTCAGCAACTGCCTCCTCAGCAACTGCTTCCTCAACTGCCTCAGCCTCTGCTACTGCAAGAGCAGGAGCATTGCCGCTCATAGCCAGCTCCATCTCCTCCTTGGTGGACTCTTTGCAGAGAACCTTCTTGAGAACGATAAGAGCGATCTCGGCTACCAGCATGATGATCAGACCGATCAGAGCTGCATCGAGCGCTGCCTTACCTGCGTCGGAAAGAACCAGGAAGGAGCCTACACTCTCAGCCGAAGCATCAAAGGGATCCTCGGTGTAGTTCTGGGAGTTCATAACGATGGTGGGAAGGATGTAGATGAACATCATAGCAACGGCAAGAACGATGTGGGTATCGGTGAGCTTACCGGTCTTGGTTCTTGCAACTGCGCAGGAGATACGCTGACCGCAATGCTTGAGGTAATCGATAGCGCTGAGCACCAGGAATACAGCTACGAGCACCATAACAGCATCAATGATGTAGGACATGGAAGCAACCTTTGCATCCTTATCCATTGCAGAACCTACGATAACGTTCTGCAAGAACTTGCCCCAGTTACCGTTGATGAAGGAGTTGAACGCACCAACCTTGAGAATGTTCACAAAGAACACCATGAAGCCGACGATACCAACGAGGGAGGTACCCTGAAGAACGGTGAGGTACTTCCAATCGCCTGCATTGTAGGAACGGAGTCTGGAGATAACGAAGTTAACGAGAACGCTAACCAGGCATACGATCCAAACGCCCATAGCGCCCCAACCGTAGTTCATGGTGGGAAGCACGCAGGAGAAGAGCATGAAGATCATGGGAAGAGTGATCAGTCCGGGCAGTCTCTTTGCAAGCTTGGGAGCTGCAATCGTGGGATCGGACAGGTTCTTCAGTGCGGTTACCAGTGCGATAATAGCAAAGATAACGAAGATGAAGGGGAAGATCAAGGTAAAGCCCAGCATGTAGATGGTAGCTACCAGCACGAGCAGTACGTTGAAGATCAGGGAAACGATGTTGAAATCGCCGCCCTCTTCGCCTTCTTCACCGCCGAAGTCGAAAATGCTCATAACGGAGTTTGCGATAGCGGCAACCATCATAACGGTGTTCTTGCCGTCCTCGCTCTCCAGCATCTTCTGGAGCTCTTCGGCATTTGCTTCCTCAGGATTGGAAGCAGCAGAGATGAAGTTTGCGATCAGACCGATGCTGCCGAGCAGCTTGGGGCAGGTGACCTCGATCTCGGTGGGGATCTCGCCTACGTCCTGACCGGTCATTTCCTCGACCATTCCGCTGATGCCTTCGATCATTTCGGGATCTGCGATCTGCAGAGTGATCATGGGAGAAAAGCAAAGGAATACTGCGATCAAGATCAGGAGCATAGAAGCCCAAACCTGGATCATAGCCGTTGTTTTTCTCGGTACGTTGAGTTGAAACATTTGGTTTTTCCTCCAAAAAATTTTATTTGCGGCAGTATTCCACACACATTGAATACTTTACCACAGTATACATTTTACACCCCCTGTCACAAATTGTCAACAGTTTTTTCAAAAAAATATTCAATTTGTAATCTTTTTTTCATGCTTAGTTCATCGGAATTTAAAATCGGGACAAAAAAAGAGGCTCAAATGAAAAACACATTCGAGTCCCCTCTTTTTACAGGTCTTATAAGCCGCCCGCAGGCTTCCCTTTCCTGTTGCGCCATACCGACAAAAGCGCCTCGCCCAAAACGCCGACCACAACGATCAAAAATCCGATCAAGCCCACCGTATCGGGAAATTCCGAAAGAAAGATCGCCGTCCATACAGGACCTAAGATCATTTCCAAGGGGCAAAGTAAGGATGCCGTGGTGACGGGTGTATACCGCAAGCCGGAATAATACAGAGCATAGGAGGCGCCGATTTGAAAAACGCCCAGGTACAGCAATACCAGCCACTCGGTCCACTGTATTTGCACAAGCCCCGTAATGTCTTCTCTTTCAAACAGAAAGGCGACCGCCAAAGCAATGACGGCAAGCAGTAAATTCGACACACAGGATAGCCCTATGGGATTTTGACAATTCAGTTTTTTTGCGAAATAGGTCATTCCCGCAAAGGAGAAGCTGGTACTGATGGCGATCACGTTTCCGAGAAGCGTAATGCCCTCCGCCTCGGAAAACATCGAGACAACCACACCGCACAAAAGCAGCAGCATGGGCCAGATCCTCCCAATGGCAAAATCCTTTCTTTTCGGCTTTGAAAGCAAAAACAGCCAGATGCACCCTGTATATTGCATTCCCAAGGCAATGGCAGAGCTGGTGGTCTTGATCGCTACAATGATACCAAGCGTCAAGCCTACAAAGCAAAGAAAGAATCCCCAAAAATAACGGTTGAAGCGGATCTGCTTGGGCTTGAGAAAAACCAGAAGCAATAGTCCTGCGATCAGTGAGCGGATCGCCGCTACGGTAAAGGGGCCCAGCGTGATCCAACGGACAAAGGGCGCATTGCTGCTCCAAAGCAATGCCGCCACAAGGATCATCAAAGTACCCATGGCAGTTTTGTTTTTGATCATTTGCGTATCTCCTTCGTCGATCAATCCTCCACACGTTCTCCAAGGATGGTGCGATACTTCTGATAGAATTTTTCAAAGTACCCGCCGTCCAGAGCCTCACGGATCTTTCTTGTCAGATTGTTATAGAAATAAAGGTTGTGGGTCACTGCCAAGGTCATGCCCACCGTCTCCTTTGCTTTGAGCAAGTGGCGGATATAGGCACGGCTGTAATTCTTGCAGGCGACGCAATCGCAGCCCGAATCGATGGGACGGTCGTCGTAAGCGTATTTTTCGTTGGTCAGATTCATCTTTCCGTTCCAGGTAAAGACGTTGCCGTGACGGGCGTTTCGGGTGGGCATGACGCAATCAAAGAAGTCCACGCCGTAATGGATCGCCTCCAAAATGTTGCAGGGAGTTCCCACACCCATGAGATACCGGGGCTTGTCCTTAGGCATATGAGGCTCCACAGCATCAATAATGCGGTACATCTCCTCGGTCTCCTCGCCCACGGCAAGACCGCCAATGGCGTAGCCTTCACAGGGGACCTCCGAGATCATCTTCATGTGCTCGATGCGCAGATCCTCATACGTGCCGCCCTGATTGATGCCAAAGAGCATCTGCTGACGGTTGATGGTGGCAGGATCGGCGTTAAGTCGATCCATTTCCTCTCTGCAACGCAACAGCCAGCGATAGGTGCGCTCCATGCTCTGCTTGCAATACTCGTGAGTTGCGGGATTCTCCACACACTCGTCAAACGC
>JAFTMU010000258.1 GCA_017452215.1 Clostridia bacterium | reverse complement strand
CGTGTTGACGAAGATCACCGCTGCGGTTGCAGCCGAAGGACTCAACATCGAGAACATGACCAACAAATCCAAGGGAGAGAACGCCTACACCGTTCTGGACGTTTCCTCCACTCCCTCCGAGCATGCCGTGACAAGCATTGCTGCGGTAGAGGGCGTTGCCCGTGTTCGTATTCTTTAAAATAGAAAACCGAAAGGCGTTGCATTCGTGCAACGCCTTTTTCAGTGATAAAAAAGCGGCAAGCCCAAGGCTTGCCGCTGATTGTAACACTATTTTTCTTTCTTATTCCGCCGGAACCAAGTCCAGGTCGTCGATGTATTGCAATACCTCTTCAGATTCGCCTGAATAAACGATGCCACCCTCGAACAATGCTTCACTGCCGTGGAACGCAACGCTGCCGATGGAAAGCAGACTTGCGGGAAGCTCTACCCGAGAGAGAGCGGTGCAATTCTGGAATGCCTCAGTCTCGATCAAAGCGGTTCCCTCATTGATCTTCACCGATGCCAAGGAGGAGCAACCGTAGAACGCCGCCTTACCTACCGTCAGGATCGTGGCAGGAAGAGTGATCGTGGGGAGAGCAGTACAGTCCATAAAGCTTGCGTACTTGATCTCGTCGATCTTGATATCCGATGCAATATTGACAGTGGTCAAGGAAGTGCATCCGTAGAAAGCCAATTCTCCAAGAGCGGTAACGTACGTAGGAAGCGAAACGCTCTTGAGCATGGCGCACTCTCTGAATGCAGCCTTTTGGATCTCAAACTCAAAGGTGTCAAGAGAGAAGGACGGGTCTGCCGCCTTGTATTCCTCGACGGTCGGGAAGGTCAACGCACTGATGCTGGATTTGTAAGCGAAGGCTTCCTGCTTGATGCCTACCACCAGCTTTTGATCCAATACTGCGGGGATTTTGACTGCGTGCGCTGCATCGTCGATGCTATCGAAGCCCGTGATGACAACACTCTCGCTATCAACTGCTTCAAAGTGGAAGGTATCATTCCCCTTTGTTTCGGAAGTGTTGATGATCTCCTCTTGCTTATAGTCGTCCAGATTGTCATCGTTACCGTTGTCTCCGCCGGAGCAAGCGGCGAGGGATGTAAGCATCGTTGCTGCTAAAAGCAACGCCATCAGTTTCTTCATAGCAATCCTCCTGAAAAAATCCATATAGGTAAATTATACAGTAAAAAGCCGCAAAAGTCAATAGATTTTTCCTCCTTCTTTGTAAATATTTTTCGTTTTTTCGGACAAATCTATAAAAAAGTCTCGGTTGCCTAAAAAAACGGCGCCCCTTGATTGACAATTTCTTCTATTTGATGTATAATGATGGAAGAAGATAAGAAAGGACGGTTGGCATATGTTCTCGGCTACTTACAGCGCAGGTCTGTGCGGCATCGACGGCTTTCCCGTGACGGTGGAATGCAATCAGAAAAACAATTTGGAGGGCTTTGAGCTGGTAGGGCTGCCCGATCTTGCCGTCAAGGAGGCAAAGGAGAGAGTGCGCACCGCTTGCTATAACAGCGGCTATCCCTTTCCCTATGCACGTATTACCGTCAATCTTGCCCCTGCCGACCGAAAAAAAGAAGGCTCTGCCTTTGACGCCGCCATTCTGACCGCCATCTTTCACAGTGCGGGAACCATTCGCCGTGACGTGGATCTTGGAGGAAAATGCATCGTGGGGGAGCTTTCCCTCTCGGGCGAATTACGAGGCGTGCGTGGTATTCTTTGTATGTGCGTTGCCGCAAAGGAAAACGGATTCAAGGAGTTCTACGCTCCCGTAGCAAACGCCACCGAGGCTGCCGCTGTGGAGGGGATCACCGTTTATGCGGTGCCCAATATGCGTGCCTTGGTCATGCATCTCAACGGGGAAAAGCCCTTGGAGCCTGTTAAAAGCGCCCATTCTTTTTCGGAGAGCGCCAACCGATACACCGACGACTTTATTGACGTCAGAGGTCAGGCAATGGCAAAAAGAGCCATGGAGATCGCTGCCGCAGGAGGACATAACATTCTCCTCATCGCCCTCCCGGAACGGGAAAATCCATGCTCGCCAAGCGTCTGCCCTCCATTCTCCCTCCCCTGACCTTTGCGGAAGCCATTGAGACCACCAAGATCCATTCGGTGGCGGGCGTTCTGCCTGCGGGAGTTTCCCTCTTATCGGTGCGCCCCTTCCGCTCCCCTCATCACACGATGAGCCCCGTGAGCCTGGTGGGCGGCGGGATCAATCCCCTGCCCGGTGAGGTGTCCCTTGCGGACAACGGCGTGCTCTTTTTGGACGAGCTGCCCGAATTTCCCAAGCAGGTCACCGACACCCTGCGGCAGCCCCTGGAGGACCGCAAGGTAACCATCACCCGTGCCAACGGGCGTGTGACCTTCCCCTGCTCCTTTATGCTGGTGGGCGCTATGAATCCCTGCCGTTGCGGCTATTTCGGACATCCTACCCATCCGTGCACCTGCAGACCTGAGGAGGTCAAGCGCTACATCTCCCGCATCAGCGGACCGATGCTGGACCGTATGGACATTCAGATCGAGCTCCCCTCTCTTTCCTACGAGGAGATCTCGGCGCCCGACGAAAAGGCAGAGCGCTCGGAGGTCATTCGTGCCCGTGTCAGCGCCGCCCGTGCTTTTGCGCAAAAGCGCATGGGGGACGGCAGCGGGATCTTTTGCAACGCTCAGTTAGATGCCCACGGCATTCATGAATATTGCACCCTCGACGCCCAAGCCTCCGCACTCCTCAAGGCCGCCTATGACCGCATGGGGCTGAGTGCCAGAGGCTACGACCGCATTTTGCGTGTGGCGAGAACCATTGCGGATCTTGCGGGCGAGGAAATCATTGGTGCCGCTCACGTTGCCGAAGCCATTCAATTGCGCACGCTGGACCGTAAATACTGGGGTTGATCCCACGAAGGAGTAATTACCGTGACCGAGTTTTTATCGAAACTGTTTGTTAAAAATCACCGTGACGTCACCGATATTCATGTTCGCCGTGCCTATGGCACGATGGTGAGCGTAACGGGAATCGTCGTCAATCTCCTGCTCTTTGGAGCAAAATTTTTGGTGGGACTTTTAT
>JAFTMU010000257.1 GCA_017452215.1 Clostridia bacterium | reverse complement strand
CGCGGCTTGATGTTCGCTACAAACGGCCGTACCATCGAGGTGCCGATTAAATCCAACTTCCGTGAAGGATTGAACATTCTCTAGTACTTCATGGGTGCAAATGGTTCCCGAAAGTCCCTGTCCGATACCGCATTGCGTACCGCTGACTCGGGATATCTGACCCGCCGTCTGGTTGACGTTTCCCAGGAGGTCATCGTTCGTGAGATCAAGTGCGATACCACCAAGGGCGCATACGTGACCGACATTATCGACGAAAAGGATAAGAACGTGCTTGAGCCCTTGGCTGACCGTATCGTGGGGCGCTTTACCATGGGTCCCGTGATCCATCCCGAAACGGGCGAGGTTATTCTCGAGGATGATCAGATGATCTCCGAGGAGGCGGTAGAGAAGATCACCGCCGCAGGCGTCAAGGGAGTGAACATCCGCACTGTGATCCAGTGCCACGCAAAGCAGGGTATTTGTGCACACTGCTACGGCGCTGACCTTGCCAACGGCAAGCTGGTCAACGTGGGTGAGGCTGTGGGTATCATCGCAGCGCAGTCTATCGGTGAGCCCGGTACGCAGCTGACCATGAGAACCTTCCACTCGGGAGGTGTCGCAGGCTCGGATATTACCCAGGGTCTGCCTCGTGTCGAGGAGCTGTTCGAGGCACGTCAACCCAAGAAGCCCGCTGTCATGAGCGAGATCAGAGGTACGGCGCACATCGGTATGGCGGAGAACTCCAACATTCACACCGTTACCGTCCGTCCCGACGACGCTTCCCAGGAGGTCAAGGAGTACCAGATCCCCTATGGCACCAAGCTTTCCATCATCGAGGGCCAGCACCTTGAGGTGGGTGAGGCAATGACCGAGGGCAACAAGGCTCCTGCCGATATCATGAGAATTCTGGGCTTGGATGCCGTTTACGAGTATCTGATTAAGGAGATCCAAAAGGTCTACCGTTCTCAGTCCTGTAACGTTAACGATAAGCACGTTGAGATCATCGCACGACAGATGACCAGAAAGATGCGTGTGGAGGATGGCGGAAGCACCGAGCTTCTTGTTGGCTCCAACATCGACATGATGGATCTGGAAAAGGCAAACGACGAGATCGATGCTCGCATCGCCGCAGGCGAGACAGGCTTGCAGCACGCAGTGGGAAGCACCATTCTGTTGGGTATTACCAAGGCGTCCTTGCAGACCGAGTCCTTCATGTCTGCCGCTTCCTTCCAGGAGACCACCAAGGTCCTCACCGAGGCTGCGATCCACGGCAAGGTGGATTACCTCAGAGGTTTGAAGGAGAACGTTATCATCGGTAAGCTCATTCCCGCAGGTACGGGTATGGATTGCTACAAGGGTGTCGGCGTTCGCAAGACAGACGAGACCGAGGCAGTTTGATAAAAATAACCAAGATACACGGGGGAGAGACGCATTTAGCGCCTCTCCCCCCAAAATATCTCTTATTTCGTCAAGACGTTGCTCTAAAAGTGCGATCTTCTCTCAAAACCACTGAATAAATCGTCAAAAAATTGCCAAATAATGATATGCGATGCATTTTGTTTTTATGCAAAAGGGAGAAAAGAGCAGAACGAAATCTTCGTTCTTGACAAAACGGGGTGAAAATGCTATAATAGATTGTAATTGCTGAAAGTATGCCCTAACTGTGCCTATTGCACAGAGGGGAAAAGGCAATTCCATACGGCAGAAACACACGGCACAAGGTGTCGGGTGTCTGTAATATAAACATTAAATTTCGAAAGAAGGAGGAAACTTGAAGAATGCCAACCTTTAACCAGCTTGTCAGACAGGGACGTGGCGAAAAGGACTACAAGTCCAAGGCTCCTGTACTTCAAAAGGGCTTCAACTCTTTGAAGAACACCGCCATCAATCAGTCTGCACCGCAGAAAAGAGGCGTTTGCACAAAGGTATCTACCACCAGCCCTAAGAAGCCGAACTCCGCAATGAGAAAGATTGCAAGAGTCCGTCTTACCAACGGCATGGAAGCAACCGTCTATATTCCCGGTATCGGACACAACCTGCAAGAGCACTCGGTCGTTCTGATCAGAGGAGGTCGTGTAAGAGACCTTCCCGGTGTGCGTTATCACATCATCAGAGGTACCCTTGATGCGCAGGGCGTTGCCAACCGTAACCAGGGCCGTTCCAAGTACGGCGCAAAGAAGCCGAAGAAGAAGTAATTTTTTCGCTTCCGGGGAGAAATCCCACAATCACGAAAAAGCAATATCGCTCGTCTGACGTGTATTTCGTAAATTTAATGTTTATGTTCACCCGACGCGCGCTTACAGAAGTATGCTTTTGAGTACCAATGATTTCATAATTTTGATGAAGGAGGGAAGTACAGTGCCGAGAAGAGGTCGTATTACCAAAAGAGAAGTATTGCCGGATCCGTTGTATGGCTCTCAGCTGGTTACCAAGCTGATCAATAACGTAATGTATGACGGCAAAAAGGGCGTTGCACAGACCATTGTCTACGATGCATTCAAGATCGTAGAGGAAAAGCAAGGTCAGAACGCATTGGAAGTGTTCCAAGCAGCACTTGAAAACATCATGCCTGTATTGGAGGTTAAGGCTCGCCGTGTAGGCGGTTCCACCTACCAGGTACCGATGGAGGTTAGAGCAGAGCGCCGCCAAACTCTTGGCTTGCGTTGGCTCATTCTCTTCGCAAGAAAGCGTGGAGAAAAGACCATGGCTGAGAGACTTGCGAACGAGATCATCGACGCAAAGAACAGTGCAGGCGGAGCCTTCAAGAAGAAGGAAGAGACGCACCGTATGGCAGAAGCAAACAAGGCGTTTGCTCACTACAGATATTGATCTGTGCCACAGTCGTTGTAAGGAGACAAACCAATGGCAAGAGAATATTCACTTGAAAATAGCAGAAACATCGGTATCATGGCGCATATCGACGCGGGTAAGACCAAAACTACCGAGCGTATCCTGTTCTACACGGGTAAGACTCACAAGTTGGGCGAGACCCACGACGGCGGCGCAACCATGGACTGGATGGCACAGG
>JAFTMU010000256.1 GCA_017452215.1 Clostridia bacterium | reverse complement strand
TGGGCGTTGGATATTTGAGAAGGGCTGACCTTAGTACGAGAGGACCGGGTCGGACGCACCTCCGGTGCACCAGTTGTTCTGCCAAGGGCATAGCTGGGTAGCCGCGTGCGGTTTTGATAAACGCTGAAGGCATCTAAGCGTGAAACATGCTTCAAGATGAGATATCCCTCCTAACTTGATTAGGTAAGGTCACTTGCAGACTACAAGTTTGATAGGTCAGAGGTGTAAGTGCAGTAATGCATTCAGCTGACTGATACTAATAGACCGAGGGCTTGAACTTCTTGTTCAAGATCTACTAAATTTTTTGAGTTTCGCTTGACTCACTAATTCTTTTATTCGATTTTCTATGGGCATAAGCTTATAACGGTTGAACGGCAGATGCCGTTCAATTTTTTTTTGGAGAGGGATCTCCTTTTTTGTTTATTGAAAAAGGGATTGACATTTTCTTGTTTCAAAGGTATAATATGTATAGATCATTCTTTCATTGGAAAGGAGAAGAATTTTGAAGATTACTGTTATTGGTTGCGGGCGTTGGGGCTCGCTGATCACTTGGTATCTGGATCGGCTTGGACATGAGGTGACCTTGTACGGTAAGGCGGATTCGCCTCAGATGATAGAGTTTTTGGCGACGAGGAGCAATCCGCTCCTGACGCTTCCGGAAAGTGTGAAACTTTCCACTGATATTACATCCGTTTGTGATGCGGAGACGATTATTATCTCCATCCCCTCCCAGGGGCTGCGGTCCTTAATGGCGGACGAGCTTAGTGCTTTGAATCTGAAAAACAAGATCTTTGTGCTTTGCATGAAGGGGATTGAGATCGAGAGCGGCAAGCGTCTTTCCGAGGTCGTGGAGGAGGAATGTGACGAGAGCAACCGTGTGGCTGTTTGGATCGGTCCCGGTCACGTACAGGAGTTTTATGCGGGGATCCCCAACTGTATGGTTATCGACAGCCGCAGCAACCGTGTGAAAAATCTTCTAATCGATGCCTTTTCGGGAGATCTGATCCGTTTTTACTACGGGCAGGATATGATCGGAAACGAGATCGGCGCCGCTGCAAAGAACGTCATTGGCATTGCCGCAGGATTTTTGGACGGAACGGGACTTTCCACGCTCAAGGGCGCTTTGATGAGCAGAGGCACACGGGAGGTTTCCCGCTTGATCGATGCTATGGGGGGAAATCCCTTCTCTGCCTACGGGCTTTGCCATCTTGGTGACTATGAGGCAACGGTATTCTCTCCCTATTCTCATAACCGACGTTTTGGCGAGCTGCTGGCGAAGGGGGAGAGCTACAACGAGCTGGCAGAGGGCTACTATACGGCAGATGCCATTCACCGTCTTGCGGAGCGTTACCACGTGGAGATGCCTATTTGCGAGGCGGTCTACCGTGTATTGTACGAGGGCAAGGACGGACGGGAGGAGTTCAGCGGACTGTTCCGCCGCTCGTTAAAGAAGGAATTTTGATCTTTTTGGAGATTGCATGAAGCATATTTTTGATTCGCACGCCCACTACTTCGATGGGCGCTTTGAAAGGGAATGCGAGAGTGGTGCTTCTGGGATTTTGCATGACGTGCTTGCAGAATCGGTGGAGTGTATCATCAACGTGGGCACCAACCTTCAAAGCTCTTGCCTGGCAATGGAGCAGGCGGTAAGGTACGAGGGAATGTACGCCGCTGTTGGGATCCATCCGGAGGATTGCCATTATATCTCGGACGTTGACGGCGCTCTTGCGCAGCTCAAAGCCATGCTTGGAACGTCCGAGACGAGACACCGAGACAAGATCGTTGCCATTGGCGAGATCGGTCTGGACTATCATTGGCAGTCCTATGGGGACATTCCCATGGACAAGGAAAAGCAGGCACGGTTCTTTGATGCGCAGATGTGTATGGCAAAGGAATCGGATCTGCCTGTGATCATTCATGACAGAGAGGCTCATGGGGACTGCTTTGAAACGGTGCTTCGCCACCCTGAATGCCGAGGCGTTTTTCACAGCTACAGCGGCAGCAAAGAGATGGCGTTGGAGCTGATCAAGCGGGGCTGGTATATCTCCTTTTCGGGGACCTTGACCTTTAAAAACGCAGAGCGTGTGCGTGATTGCGCCCGTTCCTTGCCACGGGAGAGGGTTTTGGTGGAGACCGATGCGCCTTATCTCGCCCCCCATCCGATGCGGGGAAAACTCAATCATTCGGGGCTTCTTTTATATACGTTGGAGGCTCTTGGAGAAGTGTGGAAGTGCTCGTCCGAGGAGGCGGCAATCATTACCAATCAGAATGCAAAACGCCTGTTTGCTATTTTGTGATATGTGCAAAATGGCTAAAAAACAGGCGTTGTTTTTTACGTTTCGTCGGTAAAAAAGTTGAAAAAGGCTATTGAAAAAAATCTTTGGATATTGTATAATAAAAGAAACCCGACAAAAAAACGGTGTCGGAGAACAACGAAAGGTACTAAAAAAGGTTTACTACAATGGCTAAGATTGAAACCAAGAACATCAGAAACGTCGCATTGCTGGGTCACGGTGGATCCGGAAAGACCTCCTTGGCAGAGGCGATGCTTTATATTACGGGCGAGACCGACCGTTTGGGAAACGTAGGCGCAGGAAACACGGTTTGCGATTTTGACGCAGAGGAATCTGCTCGCAAGATCTCTATCTCCTCGGCAGTAGCTCCTATGATGTGGAAGGATGTGAAGATCAACGTCATTGACACGCCCGGATATCTTGATTTCTCGGGTGAGGTATTGCAGGC
>JAFTMU010000033.1 GCA_017452215.1 Clostridia bacterium | reverse complement strand
CCCCAGGCTCTCGCCCGTGATCAGAGCGCCGCAACCGTTTTTCTTTGCGAGCTTATCGGCGATCGCCATCATGTATCAGCGTAAGAGGAGCGTGAAATAATCCTCCTCACTCGCCTTGACCAGCTCCTCCTGAATGTGAGTCAGGGACACGATGTGCACGGTAAAGGTGCCTGCATAGCGGGAGATCTCCCGTGCCAGCTGCAAGACCTTTTCCCTTGCCATCTCGCTGGTATAGGGGAAGGATTCAAAGTGGACAGCCTCCAATTGAACGCCTCTTTTTGCCATCATGTAGCCCGCCACGGGAGAATCGATGCCTCCCGACAAGAGAAGCAATCCCTTGCCTGCGGTTCCTACGGGCATTCCGCCCGCTCCCTTGAACTGCCCTGCGTGGATATAAGCGGCGAACTCACGGATCTCCACCTGTACCACGATGTCGGGATTCTTTACGTCTACACGCATATGAGGCAGTGCCGAGAGAACGTAGCCGCCCACCTCACGGGCAATGCCCATGGAATCGGGGATGAAGCGCTTGTCCGATCTCTTGGCGACCACCTTGAAGGTACGCTTATCAAGCAAAAATTGGGGAACGTATTCCTTTACGGTGCGCTCAATCGCCTCCATGCTCTTTTCGCACACGGCGCATCGGCTGATGCCCACGATACCGAACACCCTTTGGGTGCTCTCGAACATTCCGTCGATATCGGCGTACTCATCCTTGGGCTCAATGATCAGGGTGCTTTGAGAACGGGTGATCTCAAAATTGCCGTAGTGCTTGGCACGGTGGCGCAGGGTCTTGCACAGGGTATCCTCAAAATAGCGGCGGTTACTGCCCTTGAGCACGATCTCGCCGTATTTGCAAAGTAAAATCTCTTTCATGCCGTTTCAGTCTTCCTCTTCGTCGTCGGTTACGATCTCATCATCGGCAAATGCCGCATCGGCGTTGCGGTAAGCGTCAAGGAGCTCTGCCGCCTGCTCGTACACTGCCTTGGGAACGAAAATATCGCATCCGAATACCGAAAAGCCCGTGAGAATGCGGACAGCCTCTCCGCTTCCACGATCCTTGCAAAGGAACGGGATCTCTTCCTCCTCCAGCATCCCGACGATCAGATTCTTTTCTACCTCGTCGTGTACGGTGGTGAGAAGCACGGCGTCCTCGTTGTGAGCACCAACCTTATCTAAACCAAAAAACTTATCCATGTCTATCTCCTTAATCCTCGTAGTAATTGGGGAAGAGCTTTTCCCAGACCTTAGCGCAGCCGATGGTATCGGCGATGGAGGTGTGCGCTACGCCGTCCCACTCGATCTCCAAGAGCGCCATGGCATCACTGAGGGATGCGTGCACCAGATCGGGATAGTGCTCGGATTGGAAGCGCACGAACTCGATGGAGGCACATCTGGTCTTTTTGTGCAGAGCCTCTCGCTCCGCCTCGGTGTCGTAAATGTATTTGATGTGGCTGTAATCAGTGGAAACGCCGTACGCCACCAGCACGTCAGCCCCTGCAAAAATGCGCTTGATCTCGGGTGTCAATTCGTCCAAGGTGGGGGCGTCTGCCACCATCTCGGGAGTAATGCCGTGGATCTTTTCGGTCTGCTTCCACTTCTTCTTGCGTACGGGCTTGACCAGAGTGTCCATGATGATCTTGCTGTTGCCGTCGGTGATGGAGATAGACAGGATCTCGTCGTGATTATACACGCCTGTCAGCTCTAAATCGAAAAACAGCACCCGCTCTCTTTGCATATGGTAATGCTCGCCGCGGTGCAGATCTCCCTCGGCACGGCGAAGTGCCAGATCCTCTGCAAAGCAATTCCGGCAGAGCTTGCGGCGGTAGCGGACGTCCTTGCCGCAGTGCACGCACATCAAGGGGCGGCGAACGGCGGTCTTTTTATCGTAAAAATAGATCAGGCTCTTGTCGTTGCGCAGCGTATACGCCACAGGCTCCTCGATGACGTCATAGTTCATCTGGGAGAGGCGCTCCACAGTATAATATCCGCACGCCGCTGCACGCTTGGTGCTCATGCGGGGGATCTCAACGCCGCTTTCCAAGGTGACCGTCTCGGTCTTTTGTGTGGGGGCATACCAAAGCTCGGGAGGCGCCTCCACGACCCTTGTGGGGTCGAAAAAGTATGTAATGCTGCCGTCCTCGTTTTCATCGAATGCGGCAGGATCCCCGACCGGCATCAGGTGCATGCGGTTGAGAAGGTTGCGGGTGAGATAGTTTCGTTTTGCGGCATCGGACAGGGAAATGTGGGGAATGACGGCGCCCGAGCGCAGCTTCATATCGGTCTTCAAAAAAATCCTCCTTACCGTTTCGCATCTGCCGCATACACGCCGGCGCCAATATTTTGGGCAGCGGATGCCGATTTTGAAAACGGTTCTGCTCTTTTCTTTGCGAGCGTTAAAATTCGGCTTCTACCGTAAAAAACACAGATATAGTTATTATATCATATCTTTTTACCTCTTTCAATACCCCATCCCGAATTTTGAAGCAAAACTTTTCATTATTTTATACTACTTTTATTTTCTTTAAGATTGTTTTATAAAGAGAATTATTCTTATTTTTGTTTTTCGGGGTTTTTGGATTGACGTTTGCTTTCCTTGACCATCTGTCGCAGGGCGCAAAGAGCTTGATCCAAGCCGCCCACCTCGTCGATAATTCCATATTCCACCGCGTCCCTGCCCTCGATGATGGAGCCGCAATCGGTAGCTAACTGATCGGGGCGCATCATCAGCTTGTTTACCGTCTCGGGAGTTGCCTGTGAATGTTCACAAATGAAATTGACGATCCGCCTTTGCATCTCACTCATATAGCGGAAGGATTGGGGAACCCCCACCACCATGCCGCTGATGCGCACGGGATGGACGGTCATGGTGGCGCTCGGCACAATGAAGGATCGCTTTGCCGCCGTTGCCAAGGGCACGCCGATGGAATGCCCTCCTCCAAGCACCAAGGACACCGTGGGCTTGGTCATGGAGGCGATCATCTCCGCCAGCGCCAGCCCTGCCTCTACGTCTCCTCCTATGGTGTTGAGAATCACCAATAGTCCATCGATATCCTCGCTTTCCTCAATAGACACCAATAGGGGAATGATCTGCTCGTATTTGGTTGCCTTCTGCCCTTCGGGGAGAAGATAGTGTCCTTCGATCTGACCGATGACAGAAATGCACTGAAAGCGCTCCCGTTTGTTCTCCGCCACGCCGGTTGCACTGTTTGCAATATTTTCCAGCTGTAATTGCCGTGCCTCCTCCGCTTCCCGTGCCTGTGTATATTTTTCCTTTTCCGTCTTTTTCTCCGCCATGGCGCTGCCTCCCGTGCGTTTTTGGTTTTCGATTATTATGCCCAATAATTTTTTTTGTTATGTGATTGGAATTATGAAAAATCAGGCTTTACAAGCGAGGTTTTTTGTGATATAATGTAGTAGTATGGAAAATTATGTTCGCCTCCGTGCAAGCACATCAAGCGGGACGGACGAAAACAATAAGAAAGGGTTCTAAAATCATGGAAAACAAAGTTCTTGTCGAAACCTCTGCCCGTCACATTCACTTGACTGCCGAGGCTGTTGAAATCCTTTACGGTAAGGGCGCAGAGCTCACCGTGAAAAAGGATCTGAGCCAGCCCGGTCAATTTGCCGCAGGCAATGACAAAATCACCTTGGTTGGTCCTAAGGGAACGCTGGCAGTCAGCGTTCTGGGTCCCACCCGTCCTGCAAACCAGGTGGAGCTCTCTTACTCCGATGCCCGTGCACTGGGTTTGAAAGCAGTTCCCGTTCGTGAGAGCGGCGACGTTGCAGGCACTCCCGGACTCAAGATGGTTGGCCCTGCCGGCGAGGTGGAGATCAACGAGGGCGTTATCATCGCAAAGAGACACATTCACATGACTCCCGCAGATGCCGAGAAGATCGGTGTTTCGGATAAGCAGATCGTAAAGGTGAAGATCGATACCGACCGTCCCTTGATCTTTGACGACGTTGTGGTCCGTGTCAGCCCCAAGTTTGCCCTTGCTATGCACATCGATACCGATGAGTGCAACGCAGCAGGCGCATTCGGTGAGGTTTACGGCGAGGTTCTTGCATAAATTACATCCACAAGGAGATTCAAGCTATGAAGATCCTGTTTCAGGGCGACAGCATCACAGATGCAGGTCGCAACTACGATGACTTTCACGATCTCGGGAACGGGTATGCGAAAAACGCCGCCGAAAAAATAACGGCAGCCTTTCCCACGCTCCCCTTTGAATTCATTGATCTCGGTATTTGCGGCAACCGCTCCATCGATCTTGTAGAGCGTCTGCAACGGGATTTTATTGACGTTCAGCCCGATATCGTTTCCATTCTCATCGGCATCAATGACGTCTGGCACAGACACAACCACAATCGTCCCATGTCCGACGAGCAATTTGAAGCTAACTACCGTCAGGTCCTGGAGCGTATCCGCAAGGAAACAAACGCCAAGATCCTGATCATGGCTCCCTTCCTCCTCCCTAGCGAGGACAAGGAATCTTGGAGGAGTGAGGTGGACTCCATCGCAGGTGTCGTTCGCCGTTTGGCAAAGGAATATGCCGATGCCTATCTGCCCTTAGATGAGCTGTTTGCCACACTGCCCTCTGCCGGGGAGTATGCAAGAGATGGGGTACATCCCAACGACAAGGGCGCCGAATTCATCGGAAGCCGATATCTGGAAGCGATCACTCCCCTGATCCGAGAGATCGCCAAGATATAAATAATTTTGTTATCATAAAAAAAGGAGATACATAACATGAGCAATGTAAGCAACTGCCCTTACGCACAGAGCATTGAGATTCAGAACCAATGCGTTGTTAAAAAGGGCTGCGATCACGGTCCTGCTCCCCTGCCCGAGGAAGGCAAGTGG
>JAFTMU010000255.1 GCA_017452215.1 Clostridia bacterium | reverse complement strand
CTCTACGCCGCACTCACGGAGCACGCCCTTCTTTTCCAGCTGCATGGCAAGGTTGAGTCCCGTTTGTCCACCGATACCGGGAACGATGGCATCGGGACGCTCGTAGCGCAGAATCTTTGCTACGTATTCCAGGGTCAGAGGCTCCATATAGACCTTGTCCGCAATGGTGGTGTCTGTCATGATGGTGGCGGGGTTGGAGTTGACGAGAATGACCTCGTAGCCTTCCTCTCTCAATGCCAAGCACGCCTGGGTACCCGCATAGTCAAACTCTGCCGCCTGACCGATGACGATGTGGACCGAGCCAATGATCAAAATCTTTTTAATATCTGTTCTTTTTGCCATGATCCTATCTCCTTAATTCTCTATTTCGTTGCGATAAACAGCTTGTCCATTGTATACGGTAAGCAGATTGGTGCCACAGACCCTTCTGCCCGTGAAGGGCGTCGAGCGCCCCATGCTTGCAAATTCGTTGGGATCGATGAGGTATTCCCTCTCCACGTCCCACACCGTCCAGCCTGCGTCGGAGGTAATCCCGAAGCGGCGGCGGGGGTTGATGCTCATCAGCTCCACTAGGCGCTCCATGGAAAGGATCCCCGTTTTGCAAAGCTCGGTGTAGAGGATCGGGAACGCCGTCTCCAAGCCCACAATACCAAAGGCACTGTTTTCAAGCCCTCGGCTCTTTTCCTCCACGGAGTGGGGGGCGTGGTCGGTAGCGATCATATCAATCGTGCCGTCTAAAATCCCCTCTATGAGCGCTTGTCTGTCGCTCTCGTCTCGCAAGGGGGGATTCATCTTAAATCTGCCCTCCTCGCAAAGGTCACGGTCACTCATGACCAGATAATGGGGCGCCGTCTCGCAGGTCACGTTGACCCCTCTCGCTTTTGCTTCTCGGATCAGCGCCACGCTTTCCTTGGTGGAGATGTGGCAAACGTGATAAGCGCAGCCGATCTCCTCTGCAAGGCGCAGATCCCGTTTGATCTGTCCCCACTCGCTCTCGGAGCAGATGCCCTTGTGGCCGTGCTCCTTGGCGTAGACGCCGTTGTGAATGTAGCCTCCACGCAAAAGTGAATTATCCTCGCAATGGGCGACCACCATTTTGCCAAGCGCCTTTGCTCTTTGCATCAGCGTGCGCATCATGTCTTCACTCTGCACGCCTCTGCCGTCGTCCGAAAAGGCAATGACGTCCTCACTCATGCCGTCAAGCTCCGAGGGCTCCTCACCTCTCTCCCCGACGGTCAAAGAACCGTAAGGATAAGTGGCGATCAGCGCATCTCGCTTGATGGCGTCCAGTTGTACCTGTAAATGCTCCCGTGAATCGGGCACGGGATTTAAGTTTGGCATGGTGCATACTGCCGTGTAGCCGCCCCGAGCCGCTGCCTGTGTTCCACTTGCCACCGTCTCTTTATAACAAAAGCCCGGCTCACGGAAGTGCACGTGCACGTCGCAAAAGCCGGGAAATATAAGACAGTTGGAAAAAACAGGCATGGTGTCGGCGGAAACAGGGATAGTATGGGAATCGGAAAAATGAAGCATTCCATTTTCGAAAATGGCGTCCTGCTTCATGAATCGATTTTGCTTCCATACCGTTGCGTTCCGAAAGATCATCTGCATCTCCTTCACCAAAATCTTATGAAATTGATTTGACAAAAGCCCGCAGTGTCTCTCCGTTCGCCATTCTGCCCGAACGGCGCCGCAGTGCCTCCGTCTTTATCCTTTAGATTATACCACAGATTCAAGGGAAAGTCAATAGCGAAAAGAGAAAAAAATGCGCTTCCCGAATTCGCAGTCACATGGAAAACGCACAAAAAGCAAGATCTTGGCACCAAATCGGGAAGAAAAAATATTTTTTACTTTTTTTGAAAAAAGGCTTGACAAGGGCTTTTTTGTGTGGTATAATCTTTGCGTTATCCGAAGACAGCAGGTTCCGGTAAAAGCATGCAGCTTTCCTGCCGAGGAGAAAAATTGAATCCATTTTTTGTGTTCGATCTTTCTTTGCGGCGTCCTGTGTGTGCCGGAAGAAAGATTTTTTTATTCGCCAAAATCTAACAGGAGGTGAAACAGAATGCCCAGCAATTCCATTCTCGTTCAAAAGCAACAGCTCGTTGCAGATCTCGCAGAACAGATCAAGAATTCCACCGCAGGCGTTGTCGTTAACTATCAGGGAATTACCGTTGATAAGGACACCGCAATGCGTAAGGCTTTGCGTCAGGCAGGTGTTAAGTACGTCGTTATGAAGAACACCATGACCGGCAGAGCTTGCGATATGGTCGGCTACGGTGATATGAAGCAGTACCTCTCCGGTATGACTGCTATCGCCATCAGCGAAAAGGACCCTGTTATCGCAGCTAAGGTTCTCAAGGAGTACGCAGACAAGATCGAGTCCTTTAACATTCTCGCAGGCTACGTTGACGGCGCCGTAATCGATGCCGCTACCGTAAACGCTCTGGCTGAGATCCCCAACAAGGAAACTCTTATCGCAAAGCTATTGGGTTCCATCCAGTCTCCTCTGTACAAGTTCGCTTATGCGATCAAGGCAGTGTGCGACAAGGACGGAGAGGCAGCAGAGGCTCCCGCCGAAGCTCCCGCAGAAGCATAATCGCTCTGCCCCCTTCCCCACTCTTATGCGGACTCCGATCGCCGCTTAATTATGATCGGGAAAATAAAAAAAGAAAAATAACTTACATTTTGGAGGTAAATAACAATGGCATCCGAAAAGATTACTAACATTCTTGAAGAGATCAAGTCTCTTACCATCCTCGAGCTCAACGACCTGGTTAAGGCAGTTGAGGAAGAGTTCGGCGTATCCGCAGCCGCTCCCGTAGGCGTAGTTGCAGCAGCAGGCGCAGCAGCTCCCGCAGCAGAAGAGAAGACCGAGTTCGACGTAGTTCTCGCTTCCTTCGGCGCTAAGAAGCTCGACGTTATCAAGGCAGTTCGTGAGCTCACCGGTTTGGGCTT
>JAFTMU010000032.1 GCA_017452215.1 Clostridia bacterium | reverse complement strand
TAACTCTTTTTCAATCCAATCAAGAGGGGGATCTGGTGGATAAGATCCAAGAGGCTTACTTGGAAAAAGCCGATGGGATCGTAATCAATCCCGGTGCTTATACGCATACCAGCATTGCTTTGTTGGACGCCGTAAAGTCGGTGATGCTTCCCACGGTGGAGGTACATATCTCCAAGGTGGAGGAGCGGGAGGATTTTCGTCAGGTCAGCTACATCCGTGCCGCCTGCGTCAAGACCATCACGGGGCACGGCATTGCGGGATATACCGAGGCGATTGATTTTTTGAAGGAGCATTTGGAGGCGAAAAATGAAAATTGAGATCTCTCCGTCCAAGGCAAAGGGATCGGGCAACGCTCCTGCCTCCAAGAGCATGGCGCACCGCCTTTTGATTTGTGCCGCTATGGCAGAGGGGAAGAGTGTGGTGTCGGGCGTTTCGGATTGCCAGGACGTATCGGCTACCTTGGATTGCCTTTCTGCTCTCGGGGTGGAGTACTCCAAAAATGGAGAGGAGATCACCGTCAGGGGAAAGCATCTTGGCGAGGAATCGCTCTCTCCTGCCATGCCCCTGATGTGCCGTGAGAGCGGCAGCACTCTGCGGTTCTTTTTGCCTATCGCATTGCTGTCAAAGGACAGGATCACCCTTGAAGGCGCACCGTCGCTTTTGAAAAGGCCTATGACGGTATATGAGGAGCTTTGCAAGCAAAACGGACTTTTGTTTTTACAGGAGGAGAGCGGTATCACGGTGCAAGGACCGTTGCAAAGCGGCACCTATGAGATCCCCGGGAACGTCAGCAGTCAGTTCATCACGGGAATGCTGTTTGCCTTGACGCAGATCAAGGGGGAGAGCCTTTTGAGGATCACACCTCCTATTGAAAGTCGCTCCTATATCTTGTTGACTCTTGCCGCTCTTCGGGAGTTTGGCGCAGACGTGTCTTGGGAAAATGATACCACGCTGCGTGTTCGGGGAGGGAAGTCCCTCACGGCGCATGCCACCCGTGTGGAGGGAGATTACTCCAATGCAGCGTTCCTCGAGGCATTGAATTTGTTTGGCGGCGAGGTAGACGTTCTGGGATTGCGTGCCGATTCCTTGCAAGGCGACCGTGTTTATCGCAGTTTGTTTGCGGCTCTGGAGGAAAAGGAGCCTGTGATCTCTCTCGCCGACTGTCCCGATCTTGCTCCCATTCTGTTTGCCGTTTCGGCGGCAAAGCATGGGGGGATCTTTACCGACACCAAGCGTCTCAAAATCAAGGAGAGCGACAGGACAGAGACCATGGCAGAGGAGCTGCGAAAATTCGGTGCAGCGGTCACTGTCAAGGAAAATTCGGTGGAGATCCGCACCAGCGGGCTGAATGCCCCCAAGGAGCCCATCAACGGACATAACGACCATCGGATCGTGATGTCAAATGCAGTGCTCCTGACCTTGACGGGAGGCTCGATCGAGGGAGCGGAGGCGGTCAGCAAAAGCTATCCTGCATTTTTCTCCCATTTGAAAGAATTGGGAATTGCCGTCAAGGAATTGTAACCCATAAAAAGAGGAATTATCATGAAAAGTTTTACCAAGGATACGAAGATCCTGATCATCGGTCTTGGCGTGATGGGCGGAAGCTACGCCCGTGCCCTTTCGGGGAGGGGATACCGTGTCCGTTGCATTACCAAGGAGCAAAAGGATATTGATTACGCTAAAAATTTGGGAATCATAGAGGAGGGAAGCACCTGTGTGACCGAGGAAACGGTGGCATGGGCGGACCTTGTGGTGTTTGCTCTCTATCCCCACGTGTTTATCGAATGGATACAGGAGCATCAATCTCTCTTTCGTCCCAATACGCTCATCACCGACGTGACGGGTGTGAAAAGCCAAATTGTGGACCGTGTGCAGGCGCTTTTGCGACAGGACGTGGAATTCATTGCCGCACACCCCATGGCAGGACGGGAGAGCAGCGGTGTGGAGTACAGTGACGACAGTGTTTTTGAGGGCGCAAACTTCATCGTGACGCCCACCCCCAAAAACACACCCGATGCGATCGAAGCGGCAAAGGAGCTGGGGAGAGTCCTGGGCTTTGCACGCATTTCCCAATTGACCCCCGAGGAGCACGACGAAATGATCGCATTTCTTTCCCAGTTGACCCACTGCATTGCCGTGACACTGATGACCTGCAACGAGACACCGATGATGGAAAACTACACGGGTGACTCGTTCAGAGATCTGACGAGGATCGCAAAGATCAACGACGTGATGTGGGCAGAGCTGTTTTTGCTCAACAGAGAGGCTCTTCTTGCGCAAATGGATGCCTTTTCCGCAGAATTTGACCGTTTTCGCAGACTCCTGGAGGAGGGAGACGGTGAGGGAATGCGTCAGGTAATGCGCAAGGCGACCGCACGCCGAACCTTGTTTGATAAACAAAAAAAGAAAAAGTAATATACCCCAAGAGAAAGGAAGTACTACCCCATGAATATGGAATTTTACCGCAAGCTACCTGTTCCGAAGGACATCAAGGAGCAATATCCCGTCTCTCCCATGCTGCAACAAAGACGTGATGCTTGCGTGGAGGAAGTCAAAAATATTTTTGAAGGAAAGAGCGACAAGTTCCTTTTGGTCATCGGCCCTTGCTCGGCAGACCATGAGGATTCTGTCTTGGATTATATCTCCCGCCTGCGCACCGTGCAGGATAAAGTGGCGGATAAGATCATGATCGTGCCCCGTATTTATACCAACAAGCCCCGTACCACGGGAGACGGATACAAGGGCATGCTTCATCAGCCTGATCCCAATGCCGCCCCCGACCTGCTCAAGGGGATCCTTTCCATTCGCCGCTTGCATATGCGGGCGTTGGAGGAAACGGGCTTTGGGTGCGCCGACGAGATGCTTTATCCCGAAAATCACCGTTATCTGTCCGATCTGTTGGTCTACGTTGCGGTTGGTGCCCGTTCCGTGGAGAACCAGCAGCACCGTCTGACTGCCAGCGGCTTGGATATTCCTGTGGGTATGAAGAATCCTACCTGCGGCGATCTCACCGTAATGATGAACTCTATCACGGCGGCGCAGCATTCCCATATGTTCCTCTACCGTGGTTGGGAGGTCAAGAGTGCGGGAAATCCCCACGCTCACGCAATCCTCAGAGGATACGTGGATACCATGGGCAAGAGCGCACCCAACTATCACTACTAGGATCTGATCC
>JAFTMU010000254.1 GCA_017452215.1 Clostridia bacterium | reverse complement strand
TTCTCGTCGGATTCTCCTGTGCTACTGTCGGGGACCGTGCTTTCCACGTCCGAGCTGCTCTCGGAGCTATCCTCTCCCCCGCTCGTATCCGATTCGGTTTCGGGTGTTCTGTCGGTGGTGTCTGTGACGGGGGGGTCACTTTCGCTATGTGAATCGGACTCGCTCTCCGAGACAGAGGGAGTGGTAACGGATTCGGATTGCTGCGGTGTGGTAATTTGATTGGGCTCTGTGGTGGTATTGCTTTCCTCGCTTCCCGACTGATGCGGAAAGGTCTCGGTTCCATGGCTTGAGGAATCCGTCCCCTTGCCTGAGGGGTGCTCGATATCGGAAAGCTGAATACAACCGACCAGCATGACCGCAGCCAAAGCAAGAGCCAGCGCCACGGTAAAAAGCTGCTTGATCTTTTTCATGAAAATCCGCCTTTATCTATCATTCTTTTTATAATTATATAAGATATCCCCCTTTTTGTCAAGGGCATATTAAAAGATTCGTCCCCTCAAAGATTCAAATATTCCAATATCCCGTTGTAGATCCCCCTTGCGAAAAGCCCGGGATTTTGATCCATCAAGGCGGCATCCCCCGGGTTGGAAATGAAGCCAAGCTCTACCAGAACCGCAGGCATGGCAGTCTTTCTCAGCACGTACAGACCCGGACGGACCTTCATTCCCCGATCTCTCAGCCCCGTGGCGTTGCTGATTCCCTGGATGATATCTGCTCCCAAGGTAAAGGCGGCAGACGGACGGGAATATGCAAATGCCTCGGTGCCGCTGACGTTCGGGTTTTCGGAGGCGTTTGCATGAATGCTGATGAAATAATCCGCCCCCCAGGCATTCGCATCCTCTACCCTGGCCCGCAGGCTTGCCGTATTCGTCGCTCCTAAGGAGGTGGTGGGGGTGGGACGGGAAAGCCGTACCTCGAAGTTTGAGTTCCCTCGCAACAGCTCAGAGAGTGCCTGCCCTGTGCGATAAGTGATATCCTGCTCTCTCAGTCCATTCCCCTCCGCACCTGCGTTCGGCGCCTCGGGATTATGTCCCTGATCGATATATATTTTGATCGCCATAATAAACCTCCCCAATCGTAAAATAAGATTCTCATATACAGGCTATGCAAAGCCGCAAAAAGTGTGAAATCCGTCAAAGAAAGGAAGCAGCATGAGCTCAACAAAACAGCTGGAAAACAGCGCAAAAGAAAAAAACCGTGTACAGTCCGGAACTCTCTATTTGGTGGCGACCCCCATCGGAAACCTTGCCGATCTTTCGGAGAGAGCGGTCAAGGTCCTCTCCGAGGTGGATTTTATTGCCGCCGAGGACACCCGCAATTCCATGCGCCTTTTATCTCATCTCGGCATTTCAAAGCCGATGGTCTCCTATTTTGAGCACAACAAAAGAGAGCGAGGCGAGCAGATCGCCGCACGCCTGGAAAGCGGTGAATCCTGCGCTCTGATCACGGATGCAGGCACTCCTGCCATCAGCGATCCCGGGGCGGACATGGTGGCTTTGTGCGCCGAGAGAGGCATTCCCGTGACCTCGGTGCCAGGTCCCGTCGCCTCCATCGTTGCCCTGACCCTCTCCGCTCTTGACACAGGGAGATTCACCTTTGAGGGCTTTTTGTCGGTCAACAAGGCAGAACGTCGGGCGCATCTGGACGAATTAAAGACCGAAAAGCGAACCATGCTCTTTCACGAAGCGCCCCACAAGCTGTTAGCAACCCTTACGGATCTTTGCGCCTCTTTCGGTAAAGAGCGCAGGATCGCCATTTGCCGTGAATTGACAAAAATGAACGAGGAGATTTTGC
>JAFTMU010000253.1 GCA_017452215.1 Clostridia bacterium | reverse complement strand
CGGTGAGGTCGAGGTGCTCAAAGCCGAGCAGAACAAGACCAACAAGCTGATTCCTCAATATAAAAAGGAAGGAAAAGACGTTTCCTCTATTTTTGCCGAAATGAAGGAGCTGGGCGCCAAGATCAAGGCAGACGATGAAAAGCTCAAGGAAGTGGAAACACAACTGACCTCCCTGATGCTTGGACTGCCGAATCTCCCCGATTTTGACCTGAAAGCCGGCGGAAAAGAGAACAACGAGCCTCTGCGGTATCACGGAGAGCCTCGGAAATTTGATTTTGAAGCGAAAAATCACGTAGATCTTTGCACCGATCTAGGTCTGATCGATTATAAGAGAGGCGCAAAGCTGTCCGGCAACGGATTTTGGATCTATTCCGGCATTGGCGCACGCTTGGAGTGGGCGCTGCTCAATTACTTTATTGATTTTCATCTCGGAAACGGCTATGAATTGCAGCTCGTTCCCCATATGCTGGGCTATGAGTGCGGTCTGACGGCAGGTCAGTTCCCCAAATTCCAGGACGAGGTCTATTGGTTGGAGAATGCAGAGGATGAGCGTCGCCGCTTTATGCTTCCTACGGCAGAGACGGCGTTGGTATCCTTGCACAGAGACGAGATCCTGACCGAGGCAGATCTTCCCAAGAAATATATCAGCTATACCCCTTGCTTCCGCCGTGAGGCAGGCTCTTACCGTGCAGATGAAAGAGGAATGGTGAGAGGACATCAGTTCAACAAGGTGGAGATGGTACAGTACACGCTGCCAGAGAAGAGCGACGAGGCGTTCGAGGAGCTGGTTGCCAATGCGGAGAACCTGGTAAAGGGACTTGGATTCCATTTCAGAACCGTGAAGCTGGCGGCAGAGGATTGCTCCGCTTCCATGGCTCGCACCTATGATATTGAGATTAACATCCCCTCTATGAACGGATATAAGGAGGTCTCCTCGGTTTCCAACGCAAGAGATTATCAAGCTCGCAGAGGTATGATGCGTGTGAAGCGTGAGAACGGAAAGACCGAGTTTTTGCATACCCTCAACGGCTCCGGACTTGCTACCAGCCGTATTTTCCCTGCCTTGGTGGAGCAAAACCAGAATGCTGACGGAAGCGTGACGGTTCCTGAGGTGCTGCGGAAGTATATCGGTCTTGACGTTATCAAGAAGTAATATCTCCCACCCCCCTGAAAAGGAGAATTTGAATGTTGGTTCGTAATGCGATCTTTTCGCTCAGCGCCGATGCCTCTCTTTGGGAAAAGATGGTCAGCTGGTATCAGCAATCCTTTTTACATGAGTTGATCACCTCCATACAGACGCAATTTTTCAACGTGGAGTTTGGTGTATACGAGAATTTTTCCTTCTCGGAGCAGGCAGAGTCCACGGCGGAGACCTTGATCGTTGGCATTGCCATTGGGTTGATCATTGCGGCTGCGTTTATGTCGTTTACCCGAACGAGGATCGGTCGATTTGTCAGGAAAATGATCAAAGAGGAGTGTTTTTCTGCCGAAAGCAGTAAAACACTGACAGAATTGGAAGAATTTAGGAACTCTACGGTGAGAAGGCAGCTCGCAAAGGGAATGATTTTGCGAAATATCGTTCGGTGTGTAGAGGAGGACGATGCCAAAGCGGCGGGGGCGGAGTACCAATTTGATTTCAAAACGGCGCACTTTTATATCCCCGAGGAGCAAAAATACCGTGCGGACGTGCGGTTTGAGAAAAAAGGGATCGGTTGGTTGACTGTCTTACTGACGGCGGTCTGTGCGGTGGTTGCCGCCTCTCTCCTTTGCACCTTCTTGCCCGATATCGTACGCTTGATGGATAATCTTATTCTGTTTTTTACCCAGTGAGTTAAAAGAAAGCCCTGTGCTGTTGCGCAGGGCTTTCTTTTTGAAACGTGGGGGATGTAAAAAATAGAGTTTTAGCTGCTGTG
>JAFTMU010000252.1 GCA_017452215.1 Clostridia bacterium | reverse complement strand
GGACCCTCTCCCAGCATTCGATTGCATAGGTGAAGTCCAAGGAGTTCTCTGCTGCGATCGCTTCGATCAGCATGTCTCCGTACTCGGTACGGTCATACACGATGATAGCGTTCAGCTCGGAATCCAAAACAAGCATCTTGTCACCCTGATAGGTGATCGCCTTTACAGAGTAAATACTACCCAGCATATCTCCACGGTCACCAAATGCAAACAAAAGGTTGCCGTTGAAATCGTAGGTGTAGATCTTTTGGCGCTTATCATCGATGATGGACCAGGTCTTTTCGGGACCTGCTGCTACGTCGACGATACGGGATACGCCCTGCAAATTCTTGTCTGCATCGGGATCAAGATTCGGGGTAAAGATATCAATTTCGCCTGCGGGAGGCCAGAAGCCGTTACGGCGCATGATCTCGTCGCCTGCGGGGTTGAGCAGCTTAACAGGCATATCCGAGCCCGCCTTGGATTTGCTGCTGATCGCTCCTTGCATGGAGGCCTCACCCTCGGCCTCCAGCTTGATGGTTGCATAAATGAAGCCATCGGACGTAATGGTGACGTTATTATAGGTAACGGGAAGGGTTTGCGAATACTGCTTTTTTTGTTCTTCCGTTTGGAAGTTTCTCCACAGAAGCTCCCATGCGGAAATGGTAACCGCCTGCGCTCCGATAAAGCCGACAAAGCCACCTTCGCTATCCAGCACGATAATACCCTGATAGAAGCCCGTAGATACTACGTAGATTCTGCCGTATTGGTCAACTGCCATTGCGGTAGGCTGATAGCTGATATCTGCCTCCAACAGCTGGCTCTCGGGGGCGTTGATAACACGAATAAAGCTGTAATCGCTGCGATCGAACTCGACCAAGCGACCGTTCTTGGTATCGCATACCCACAAAGAGGAGGGGCTGGCAAACACACCCTCGGGTCCCGAGAGAGTGTTGGTATTACCCGAGGCATTGACGAAAGAGTGGATCTCCGTCACATACTCGTAGTGCTCATTCAAAACAACGATACGGTTGTTTTTGGGATCGGCAATATAGACGTTCCCGTCCTCATCGGTAACCAGATCCTTCGGCTCGTCAAGAGGAACCTTCAAGCCCATATCCACAGAGGTCCATGCGTTCTCGGGAGCGTACGCATCGGGAGAATAGAGCGCCTTGCCCTCGATGGAATAGGTGTAGGTCTGGTACGCAGAGGCTGCAGATGCGCTGACTGCAAGCATCGGAATGATCATACAGAAAGACAATACGACCAGTAATATGGAAATAATCTTTTTCATACTGTCCTCCTTAATCCTTCATACCGCTGGAGCCCATCGTTTCAATAATGTTGGACTGCGTGACGACAAATACCAGAATCGGAACCATCATCATCAACACGGTTGCCGCAGCCGAAGCACCTGCACGCTTGATTCCGCCTGCGGTGATCTGACCGATTGCATAGTTGAACGATTTGAGCTGCTCGGAATAGATGTAAATAGATGATCCTGAGTTCCACAGGGATTGGAACGAATAGATGATCAGGGTCAGCCACGCAGGCTTAACCATAGGCATTGCGATGGTCCAATAGGTTCGGATCTCGCTGGCACCGTCCAATCTTGCACTCTCCAAAACGGTATCGGGTACGTTGGTATCCATAAACTGCTTCATCAGGTACAAGCCGAGAGTGTATCCCCATGCTGGAACGATGATCGCCCAATAGGTATCGATCATCTTGAATGCACTCATCAGCATAAAGCTGGTGATAGCAGTAACCGTGGAGTGGAACATCAGTGACGTTTGAATGGTGGTAAAAATGGTCTTTCCGCCCGGGAACTTGATCTTTGCCAATGCATATGCACACATTGAAGCGATGAACAAGTGCCCGAAGGTTCCCATGACCGAGGTGAATACCGTATTGAAAATGTAACGGGAGAACGGTACCCAGGAGTCGTTCATCAAGGTGAACAGGTCACGGAAGTTGTTGAACGTGGGGTTTTGCACGATGAATCTCGGAGGATACATCCAAAGCTCATCCAAGGGCTTAAGCGACTGTGAAATAACGTAAACCATGGGAAGGAACATAAAGATTCCGAGAATGGTCAGGACAAAGGTAATTCCTGCATCTCCTCCCGTGGAACGGGATAATACGACTCTGTGTTTTCTTGTTCTTAACTTTGCCATATTATGAACCTACCTTTGAGAGAAGTTTCTTGACAAGCATATTCGAGCCGACCATGACTGCAAACAGCACGACTGCGATTGCCGAAGAATAACCGATTTCGTAACGGGATCCACCGTAGTCCTCCAAGTGGTGCATAATGGTATGCGCCGCATAGTCGACCGAGGGGAATCCGCAAAGTGCGGTAACGACGCCTCCAAAGCCGAAGGAGTTGGTGATTGCCATGACTGCACCGAACATCAGCTGAGGACGCATACTGGGAAGGGTGATGTACCACAGCTCCTGCCAACGGTTTTTGACACCGTCAACGGCGCCTGCCTCATAGAGGGAGCGGTCAACGCCCTGCAAGCCTGCGATAAAGGACAGGAATGCGTGACCCAAGGAGGTCCAAAGAGCAACGACGATACACAGGGGCATAACGTAGTTTGCATCCTGGAACCACGTGATCGGGTCGGTGATCATACCGAATTCCATCAGGGTTGCGTTGATCCAACCGTAAGAATCGGCGGAGAACAAGGTACCCCAGATCATATACACCTGTCCCGAAATGGAGGGCGCATAGAAGATCAAGGTGATGATGGAACGGATTCGGGGAGGAAGCTCGTTGATGAACCAAGCTACCAGGAAAGACATCAAATAGGACGCAGGTCCTACGATAGCTGCAAAGATCAGTGTATTCTTACACGCAATCAAGAAGATATCGTCTGCAAAAAACAGATTGATGAAGTTATCCAAGCCCACAAAATCGGGCCATTGGAGCATATTAAAGTTGGTAAAGCTGATTACGAGAGAAAGAACGACGGGAACAATGGTGAAAAGCGTGAAAATGAGAACGTACGGTGCAATTAAGAGGTATGCAACCTTGTTGCGCTTCATTTCTTTCCAAATCCATTGACGGTAGGTCATGTCTTTTCTGGCAACAGCCTTTTGTCCTGTTGGTTTTTTTGACATATACTCATCTCCTCACATAGATTTTTTGCAGGTCAATAAGACGCAAGCGCATCGGCTGCATCCTTCAATGCCTCGGAAATAAAGAACACCAGCTGCAATTCGTTCAGGCTGTCGATCGAGTATCCGCCCGATCCGTCGCTCTTTTCTTCCATTGTCTGTTTGCCGACATTATTATAATAGGTAGGAACCGTGATGGTCTCGCCGTTGACCTTGGGGACCGTCATGGTCTTGCCGTCCCAGCTTTCTGCCAACAGCTCATCAAGTTTCTTGGCAGCTTCTCTCAGCTGAACGATCTTTTCATTTGCAATACCGTATTTTGCCAGATTGATGGCGTCGGTATATTTGCTGTTTGCGTTATACTTCTGCTGCAATGCTTGCATTGCCGTACTTGCTTGGTGGAATCTCTTTTCGGAAAGCTTTTGTCCAAGCTCCAGGGTCTCCAAGCCGAACTCTTGACGCTTACGGGTGATCTCGGTGTTGATCGTGTTGATGTAAGACAGGATCTCGGTACTGGGATCTGCGCCCTCGTTGTAAGCGGACAGGAATGCGAAGTTGGTATAGCGGTCAATGAAATAGTAACCGGGGTAGTTATTGACGGATGCCAGATTTTCGAACTGCTTGCTGACCTCGAGGTATTCATCGTAGGTCCAAGGCATACTGATCAGCGCTTCACGGTTTGCAGTGTTGTGCTTTGCGGAATCACCGATGATGGCAACCATCTCGTTTGCGTAATCCTCTTGGCACTCAGCACCCGTGTACCAACGCATGTACTTCCATGCAGACTCCTTGTTCTTGCTCGCCTCAATCATAACGACGGCGGAAACAGCGGAAATGGAGTCGTTATTGATGGTACCGTCTGCCTGCTTGATACCGGGAACGGGAACGAAGGACCAGCAGCCGTCAAGCTCGGTTGCAAATACCTTCAATTGATTATAAAGACCGGTGTAGTTGGAAAGAATGATCGGCATTTCACCCGTACGGAAGCGGTTTGCCGCATCGTAGGAGTAGGGGAAGGAATACTGCGTGAACATATCACACATCTTGTTGAATGCCGTCAAGCCAACCTCGGAATCCAAGTTGATGCGCATTCCGCCGTCTGCCCACAGGTCGCCGCCCATCTGATAGAGGAAGTACTTGTAGTCAGTGGTAACACCGATCATCATGTTATTGGATTGGAGAATGGTTTGCGCATTGTAAAGATCGTCCCAGGTTTGGGGGATTTCGATATCCAGATCTGCCAGGATATCCAAACGAACGAACATCATGGAGAAGCCCTGGGTCTCGGGGAGTCCGTAGTAGTGCTCGTCGCCGTCGGCGTCGGCAATCTTCAATACGGTAATCGCTGCTGCGTTGAAGATGGGGGAGGTCTCCTCGTCCATGATCTCAAGGCAGCCATCCATTTCCTCCAATTCAGCCAGAGCGCCACGAATCGCATAGTTGATAACAGACGCCTGATCCAATCCCAAATAAACATCGGGACCGATGCCTGCAAGGATGGAAGGCAGAAGCGTTCCGCCTGCAACAAGCTTCAGGTCAACTGAAACGCCGTAATCCTGCGTAAAGCCGTTAGTGGAAAGGTTACGAATAACGTTTGCCTGGTCACGTCCGTAAGGAACCCAGACGGTGACGCTATTGGTATTTTCGGTGTTTTGCTCGGTGTCAACAATTCTGTTTTAGTCACGTAAGAAACTTTGAATGAAGCTCATGATCTCATGCCACAGAGATTGGAAGAAGTTTGCGGATGCAGCAGGTGCTCCCTCGGTAGAGGGTTGAATAGAAAGGTAATCCAATTGCAGGGGCTGCGTCTTCGCATCGGTCAGGAAGGTACCCAAGGAGCCCACGTAGCTCTTAAAGGTATCCAGATTCTTTGCGATGGGCGAGCCGCCGTCGGAAACCATTCTCTCCAAAAGATCAACCAGCTTGTCGCAAACACCCGTATAGGTGGAAGCAACGCCCGCAGTGTTGCGGAGCATATCGGAGATCTCCTTGAGGGTGTTCTTACCGACGATCATGTTCTCCATGGTCTTGGGGAGCATACGGTAGAAGCTGTAATCACGGTAATCGTCGGGGGCGGTTCCTGTCAACTGAATGATATCCAGATAACAGCTGTTGAGCAATTCCAAAACGCCTTCGATCTTGCGGACCTGATCGCTCATCGTTCCCAGAGTAACCTCCAGACGAATGGTGTAGATCACACCCTTTTGGAAATAGATCTGATAATCATCAGCGCCATCGGTCAGCTTAGTGACCTGCCAATCGGTGCTGTAATCGAATCTCCATCCCGCTGCCTCGGCAAACGGCAAGCCGTTATAGTAGCCTGCTGCCTTTTTGAACTTTGCAAGATAGGAAGCCTCGTCGTACTGCACGAAGTTTTGATCATAGGTAAAGATCTGTAAGGAACGGCTGACGTACATACCGTCAAGGTAGCTCTGCTTGAAGCGAGCGTAGATATCGTACCAACCGGGAGTATCCACAGAGAAGGAATACTCTACCCATTGTCCCGCAGTTGCCCATTTGCTTGTACCGATGGTGTTCAGCAGGGTTCTGCCCGTATCACAGGGAGAGGTCAAGGGAGAGGTACGGTCCTCGATAGGATAGACCACGTTGGTAGAGGTATTGGTGGTGCTCTCTGCCTCGAGCTTGATTACGCCGTTTCCTTGTGCGGTTCCTACCGCAGCGGATGTATTCTTATAATAATCGTCGTAGCTGTAAGCGGATGCATAAGGCAGGAAGGAAATCT
>JAFTMU010000031.1 GCA_017452215.1 Clostridia bacterium | reverse complement strand
GATTTCGTGAGGATCTACCCCCAATCTTGCGGCAGCGGGGCTGAAGATATAAGGCAGCATGATCTCTTCCCAACGCTCACACAAGAGCTTCATGGTGTTTTGAGCCGCCTCGTAGATCTCCGGCTGATAAATTGGAGACGCCTGTCCCGCCGGATAGACGTATTCAAAGATCAACGAATCGATGTGGTCCGTATTGTCAATTTGATAGAGCAGATTCTTTCCGATCAGTTCAGGAGGCACGGTGTGAGCAAGCCAGCCACTGCGAGGATTATTCAAATCCACCAGCTCGGAGCCCTCAGGGATGATGTTCTCATCCGTAGCCTTCCAAAGAAGACCCAGGGTGTTCTCATCGGCAGGCTTTACCCTTGCAGGTCCGAAATTCTCCAAAATTTCATTCCACACCGGAAGCTTGTCTTCACAAACATTCAACTCACCGCACATTTCAACCAGACACTTCAACAATGCACGGACAAATCCCACTGTCATAGCGGAATTGACGTCATCATGTCCCCAGGGCTGATAGTCCGGACCAATCCACCATGCCACCTCATGGTGCGAATCGTTCAGCGCATAGTACTTTCCGTCCTCTTTTTTTACAAGGTAGTCCTCCCAGAATCTTGCAACCTCCAACAGCAACGGCAAAGCCACGTTCTTTGCATAATTTGCATCGTGCGTGGTGTGCCAACGGATCACAGTTGCAATGACAGTGTGGACTGCATTGGTCTTATGACCAAGGAACAAATGGAAATGCTCCTTGGTGCAATATTTCTTCAGACAGCTTTCCATTCCAAAAGGACCAATGGCTACGGGATAGTAAACACCACGGCATCCAAGATACTTCTTTGCATATTCCTTTGCCTGTGGCAAGAACTGATAAAGGGGAGTTTCAAAGCCGTCCATCAGCTCAGGATGGTTTGCCACACACATGGGGGGAAAGGGTGCATAAAAGTCGTAGTTCAAATGATAATCTCCAAGCCACTCCATGCCGTCTTGCGTGGAGCTGTTTCCCCACAGGCCCGGAGGAAAGCGCTTGTTTCTGGAGCAGCAGGCGATAGCGTAAATTCCCATGTACCACTGAAGTTCCAATGCCTCATTTTCAATGGAGAAGCTACTGACCTTCCAAAAGCTTTCCCACCAATCCTTATGGGACTTTAGAAGCTTTTCATAAAGATCGCTGTCGGCTGTGCCGGCGGCCACGAGTGCCTGCTTCTTATAGGCGGCGGAATCGTGATTGGTGCAAACGTGGATGGTCCAGCGCACCACTTCTCTTCCGTTGGCTCTGACACGGCTGATCTCCTTCTGCACGGCAATACCGGCTGTTGGGAAATGCAGCTCCGGACCGTCAAAGCACCGGGTGATGTATTGAATGTCGCCCATAGATTCCTTCTCGCACACGGCATCATTGCCTTCAATAGGAATCAAGTCCACAGAGGTAGAAAGACCGGGGTATGCGCTGTCGATTTCCAACAGGATCGTGTTCTCCGTAGCGCAGACCGCTACCGTGATCTTCGTGTCCAATCCATCAGCGGAGAAATATCCACGAAGCTCCGCTTTGTCCATATCCTGCTCCACGTGATAGGAAGAATACGCCATATAGGGCATCAGAATCTCGATGATTCCAAGAGGAACCGTTCCTCCGCCGGTATCGCTTATGGGACTGGCTTTCCAAAAGTCCACCTTGCTCATATAGAGCTGAATGCGGTCGGGCTTTCCTGCCCAAACGATGCCCAAATCACCGTTGCCGGTAATTGCGCCGTCGGGCATATATTTGTTCGGGGTCTTCTCGCAAGGCTTATCGATCTTATAGATATGTCGCATAAAGTACCTCCTTGAGTTCTTTGCAGCCGCAATTAGCGTAAGAATATAAAAAAATTCATTCCATACAATTCAGCTTGCGCACTTTTTAGATTGTTCAAACGGGTGCGTGTGAGCGGAATGACAGTATGTCTTACGCCGATACTGTATTCTAACAAAAAATCAAAAATTCGTCAAGCCTTTTTCGAAAAAAATCCAGTAAAAAATGTGATAAAAATATAACGAATAAAAAGCCCTGTGAAAGTGAATTCACAAGGCTTTTTTCTCTTAATGAAAATATTCGATTTTGGCTTTTTAAGCTATATTCGATTGGGGTTGAATATATCTGCCAATTCTGTTACTATAATACAAACCCTACCATAAGGCAAAAAATATCAAAAAGCAATCGAAAAGTGAAAGGCTAAATGAGACCATAAAGGGAAAGGAATCCTTGGATACTCCCTTCGATGATTGTTACACCGAAGAGAGTATCCATTGCTTTTACCATTTAGTAGGAACACCGTTGACGTAGTGCCAATAGCTGCCTTCATCAATGGGAGTTGTCTCCGAATACAAATACAGATATTGAAGAATTTCAACATTTTCGGTACGAACGTCCACGTCTTCCCATGAATTGATATCGCCATTATAGTAAACAACCGTACACTTTGGAGAAGACCACAGCATACCGTATCCTATTGTTTCCACACCGCTCCCAATGATTATGCTTTCCAGGGAATCGCAACGACTCACCACCAGCGGTCCCATATATTTTACATTGTCGGGTATTGTAACCGTCACAAGAGCATCACACTCATAAAATGCTTTTTCGCCTATCTTTTGGACGCCACTGCCTATCACCAAATTTTCAAGATTCGAACAGTGGGAAAATGCACTATCGCCTACAGATGTTACACTATCGGGGATTGCAACTGTAGTAAGAGCAGTACAGCCGGAAAATGCACTTTGACCGATTGCTTCAAGACCGGTTCCGAGTGTCAAGCTTGTTATGCCCGAACAACCGGAAAAAGCACTAAACCCTATCTGCTTTACACTGTCGGGGATTGTAATTGAGGAGATCGATTTACACCCCGAAAACGCCGCTTGATCAATCATTTCAATGCTGCTTCCAAATGTTACACTTGTGATGCCGGTGCAGTTCATAAAAGCCCATTTTCCAATATATTCCACACCATTTGGAATGTTGATGTCAGAAATATTAACAACATCCTCAAACGCATATTCACAAATATAACGCAGTGTGTTAGGAAAAACGATTGACCTAAGCTTTGTTACGGTAGCAAATGTACGGCTAGCTATTCCCACCGTATCCTCTCTCAAGGCAAGAGCAGTTACGGAGCCATCAAATGCGACAGCCCATTTATCTGCGTAGGTAACTCCATTTTCTTTATCCAAAGCCCCACAATACTCAAATGCGTTTGAAGCTATTTCTTTAACATGATCCGAGATGGTTATATGACTCAAATCCTGGCACCAATAAAACACTCCGTCGTCTATACTCGTAACACCGTTTGGGATAATAACATTATCAAGATTATAGCAATAAGAGAACGCATGTGTGCCTATGCTTGTTACAGTATTGGAAAGAGTAATACTGTTAAGAGAACCACATTGGGAAAAAGCATAAGATCCGATGCTTGTAATACCACTCGAAGGCACCACGTTTTCAAGAAGGTTGCATCCATAAAAAGCATTGTCCCCTATGCTCATAACACTATTAGGGAT
>JAFTMU010000251.1 GCA_017452215.1 Clostridia bacterium | reverse complement strand
GTCGGTCAGTGCGATCTTGGGAATGGAGGGGAAGTTGGTGGAGATGCGATTGAGACGGATCTGCGCCGTGCGAACGTCGTCCCCCGTAGAGCCCACCTGCAAAGGATAAAGCGGAGCGCTGACCTCGCTTCCCATCACAGGGGCGTCGGTGACTAATTCAATATCATCTCCGTAGTAATAGGTCAGTATCTCATAAGGGGTCAAGCCCTGCTCGGCGAGCGTTACGCTGCCCCATTGGGAAAGACCGTTGCAGGTCACCTCGATCCCATCGCAGTATTGGGCAAACAAGGGCTCAACGTTCCCCGCCCGCCGAATGTAATTGTTGAACAGATCCCCGGCGATTTCTCGGATGTTATCAAAAATCACACGACCGTTGACAAAGGATTGATCGTTTGCGGTGCTGTTGGTGATATCAAAATCATAGCCCCGTGTGCGGTAATACTCGGTGTAGATACGGTTGAGGGCAAAGGAGACCTGTGCGTACATATTGGCTCGGATGGCGCTCTCGGGCCAGGTGGGATAGATCTCACTTGAAGCAACGTTTGCAACGTAATCCAAAAAGGGGAGCGTTACGTTCGGAACGTCACTGTCGGGAGTCCCCAGATGTACGGTGATGGTTTCGGGAATAAACGGAAGCTGTGGCATAGCGTACTCCTTTCACTCAAAGCGACGGCGCTTCGGTTTCATAAAAGCGGTCGGATTCCGGTCGGGAAGCATCCATCGTCCCGTTTTCCAAAAGGGGAATCATATCTACGGGCTGCACAGCGGTGATGCCGTCAAAGATGGGGAGCGCCACAAAGCTCTCTCCCCGATATCCCTCCAAGCGTGCCTCCAGATTGTAAATCGCAAAGGGGGAAGGGGCGCCCGGTGACATAGAATCGCTTTTGGGCGGGGCGGGCAGAGCGATACGCTCGGTGTTCCCGTCACGGTCAGTGACAAGCGTGGCAATAACGTCGCCTCTCGGCTCTTCAAACTCGGGCTCATATCCCCGTATCAATATTTGTACTCCCTCCAAGGGAATGGCGCCCCGTGCGGTGGTGGCGTGAACGATCAGATATCCCGTCCCCGCAGATGGACGGGGAGCGGTGGGTTGTGTTTGCAGATTCATAGGAGCTCCTCCTCTCATAGCACTTGTATTCCATACCATTTTATGCGGGACGTGGAAAAAAGTGCATGGGAGAAATCTGCTTTCCTCTTGCATTCCGCCCGTTTTCTTGTTATAATGAGAGAAAGAAAAGGGAAGGAGGGGAAAAGGATGCCTCGCACAAAGCTGTCCGTACTTGATCTTGCTTGCATTTTGCTGATCCTTATGGTGGCATTGGTGCTTCTTTGGAGTCCGTGGCAAGGGACGCAAAGGGGAGAGATCCTTTTGATCTCCACGCCCGAGGGGCAGATGGAATATGCCCTTGACGTTGACCGTACCGTTTCTCTTTCCTCACGTGGGATCAAGCTTCTGGTAGAGATTCGGGACGGAGCGGCATACGTAAAGGAGAGCGATTGCCCCGACGGTGTGTGCCTTGCAAGCCGACCGATCCGTCAAAGCGGCGAGACCGTCCTTTGCGCTCCCGCAGGCGTCAGACTGACTGTGAAGGGAGGGGATGCAGATGTCGATTTCGTTGCAGGATAAAAGAACCAAGCGCATCTGTCTCAATGCCTTTCTCTGTGCCCTTGCCATGATGCTTTCCTATCTCGAAGCGATCCTGCCGCTCTATGCCATTGCTCCTCTGCCGGGATTCCGTTTGGGGCTTGCCAATATCGTGGTGGTAGCGGCGTTCTTCCTGCTTTCCC
>JAFTMU010000030.1 GCA_017452215.1 Clostridia bacterium | reverse complement strand
TCCAATATCCCGCTCTCCGAGGAAGCACCGCCGTCCTCACCGCCGTGTCCCGCATCCAAAACCACTCGCTTGATGTGAGATATCTCCGGCTCGGGGGAAGCATAGAGCACTGGAAGAGAAACGCTTGCGCATTTTGAAAAAAGCGCCGTCATCAGGCAAAGAAGCAAAAGAAATGCCCCAAATCGCAGGGGGAGAGGAAAAGAACGTAATTTCATAATTATCACCGCCTTGATTCAGTTTATAAAATCAGGAGCAGATTTATGATAGAAAAGACCTGCAAAAAAGATTTGTATATATTCAAAAAATATTCACTTTTCTGTTGACATTTATAAAAATTGTTGTATAATATATATGATGGGTTATTATGCGGTTTCAGGACGTAAAATGTCCGAAAAAAGAAGCCGCAAGGTCACAGAAAGGATAAGAACATGGCTGGCATGACAAGAAAGGAAGCAAGACAGGAAGCGTTTCGGTTGCTTTTTGAAACCGAATTTCACAAAGAGGCAGATCCAAATGAGATCTATGCGCTTTCCGTGCAAACGAGAGAGATCGGTGAAAATCCGTACATCCGCACCGTATATTTCGGCGTACAGGAGCATCTTGGTGAAATTGATGAAATGATCGCTCGGCATTCCAACGGCTGGAAGCCCGGCCGCATCACTCCCGTTTCCCGCAGTGCGATCCGTCTTTGCATCTACGAAATGAAATATATGAGCGATATCCCGTCTGCGGTCTCTATCAACGAGGCAATCGAGCTGGTCAAGACCTTTGACGACCTGAAAATGAAGGCGTTTGTCAACGGCGTGCTCAACGGCGCAAAAAACGAGATCGAGGCGGGCGCATGACCGAGTGCTTTGTTGGCTTTGATACCAGCAACTATACTACCTCGGCGGCGATCTGCACCCGTGAGGGGCAGGTGATTGCCAACATCAAGGCGCCGCTTCCCGTCAAGGAGGGGGAGCGAGGGCTCAGACAGAGCGATGCGGTGTTTGCACACGTCAAAAATCTGCCCCAGGTCACACAAGGGCTGCGCTCTGCCTTACAGGATGCAAGGGTGTTGGCAGTCGGTGTTTCCGCTTATCCGAGAAATCAAAAGGACTCCTATATGCCTTGCTTTTTGTCGGGCGTTGCAGCGGCAGAGGCGTTTGCTGCGGCGTTGAACGTTCCCGTGCATCAATTTTCACATCAGAATGGGCACATCATGGCGGCGGCATATTCCTCGGGGGCCGTGGAGCTGCTGACTCAAGCCCCGTTCGTGGCATTTCACGTGTCGGGAGGCACGACCGAGGTCTTGCACGTCACCCCCGACGGCACGGATTTTTCGGTGGAGCTGGTGGGACAAACCGATGATATCAACGCAGGACAAGCCATCGATCGCATCGGCGTGATGATGGGACTTCGCTTTCCCTGCGGCAAGGAGCTGGAATCCCTTGCGTCTCTCAATACAAAAAAGATCCCCAAGCCCCGCATTTGCGTAAGAGAGGGGAATTGTAATCTTTCGGGCTTGCAAAATCTCGCCGAAAAGCTATGGCGGGAAACAGGAGATCCCTCCTTAGTCAGTGCCTACACGCTTGCCTTTGTAGGTGAGACCTTGGAGGCGATGACCGAGGCAGTGGATGAGAAGCATCCGCAGATCCCCATCGTTTACGCAGGCGGCGTTATGAGCAACCGCTATTTGCAACAGGTTCTGGGAAAAAGAAGGAACACCTATTTTGCCGAGCCGCAGTTCTCGGCGGATAACGCCGCAGGCGTGGCGCTTTTGACAAGACGCCGCTTTTTGAATCAGTAATCAGGAAAGGAGACCCTTGCTATGCAGGAGAGAGGAATGCTGTCGGTCACACAGGTCAACGAATATCTCAAAATGCTCTTGGACGGTGACAGAGTGCTTTCCAATATTTTCGTGCGGGGCGAGATCTCCAATTTCAAGCTCTATTCCTCGGGACACGCTTATTTCACCTTGAAGGATGAGGGCGCTCACCTCAAAGCCGTTATGTTTCGTTCTTATGCCTCCCGTCTCCCGTTTTTACCGAGCGATGGCATGAGAGTCATCGTTCACGGGCGGATCTCGGTATATGAGACGAGCGGACAGTATCAGCTTTATGCCGACGAGATGCAGCCTGACGGCGCAGGCTCGCTTGCATTGCAGTTTGAGCAGATCAAGCGCCGCCTTGCAAGCGAGGGGCTCTTTGACGAGGAACGCAAGCGTCCACTGCCCGTGATGCCGAATCGGATCGGCGTTATCACCTCTCCCTCTGGAGCGGCAGTGCGGGATATCATAAATATTTTGGGACGGCGGTTTCCGCTTTCCGAAATGATTCTGTATCCCTCCCAGGTGCAGGGAAGCGAGGCACCCATGCAGCTCATGTCGGGACTTGAATTTTTCGCCGT
>JAFTMU010000250.1 GCA_017452215.1 Clostridia bacterium | reverse complement strand
GCTACCTTTTTGATCCCTGTATACGGAGAAATGCCGAGCAGTATTTCCCCCGATCCCGCACGGGGAAATTGCTCCTATTTGGCTTCTGCCAATCGGAAATATGAGTACTCCGTTCTTTGTGATTCCCCTACCCTGACCTCTTCGGAAAATGCTGCCGTTTATTTTTCGCAAGCTGTGTTTCCTGCAAGCGAATTAGCGTTTCAGCTTTCGGTGGAGCATTCCTATGGTATCATGGGATTAGAGTGGCGATGGTACGGTGAGGATTGGAAAGCGCTTTCTACCAATTCCACCACGAACCTTTCTGTTCCCGTTGACTTTTCTGTGGGAACGTCGCATATATTGTTGGTACGGGGTGTGGCAGATTATGATCACACTGACAGCGATAAAAAATGCAACGCTTACGTTCTGTGTGCTGTGGTATACGTTGACGTGGTTGAACCGCCGAAAAAGGAAATCGTTATTGATTTTGGACACGGAAGCGAGAGATTTGTGCTTTCCCAAGGCTCGGGGTTCACAATTCCCGCACGGGAGGAAGAAAATTTTATCGGTTGGGTGGGATCGGACGGCTCCTTCCTCCCAAATGAAGCCGTAATCAAGGTATCGGAGGACTGCACTTACACCGCTCTTTTTGCAGATTTTGAGCAGTTGGAGGGAGCTTCCCTGGTCTTTTTGGAAAACGGAGCGCACCTGCGTTTTTATGCGGCAATGGAAAACGAGGCGTTAGAGCGCTTGAATGCGCTTGTCTCGGATCTTTCTGTTTCCTGTACGATGAAGCGCCAAGGTAGCGATCCTGTTACCATGGCTGCCGTGCCCTATCAACAAATGCAAGCGCTTGGGACCACTTGGCAGTCCTTTTGCGCAAGCACAGAGGTCATTACGGGCGAGAACGTTGCGGATACATATTCCGCTTCCTTTGACATCTGCTTCTCTTACTCCGACGGGAGCAGCTTTTCCCGCAGAGCTTTTGGCACTGCCTCCTCACGATCGGCAAGCATGGTGGCTGCCGCAGCCCTGGCAGACAGCCGTGCGGACTATTCTGCCGACGTGATTTCAGGACTTGAACAAGTCGCCGCACTATCCCAAAAATAACGAAAGGAACTCGATTCTTTATGAAAACACTCGGTTACTACAACGGCTGCATCGACGAGTTGGATCGTATTACAGTCCCCATGCTGGACAGAGCCTGCTACTTTGGTGATGGCGTTTATGATGTGACCTTTGCAAGAAATTATAAAATATATATGCTGGAAGAACACGTTCGGCGTATTTTTCAAAGTGCTGCCCTGTTAAGGATCTTCCCGAAGATCACCGAGACGGAGCTGTGCGGCCTGCTTTCCTCCTTGATCAAGCGGCTGGATGACGGTGAGCAGTGGGTATATTTTCAGTTTACCCGTGGGACGGCGTTCCGTTCTCATGCCTTCCCCGAGGAATGCGAAGCGAATCTTTGGATCATGTTCAAGCCCGCTACCATCAAGGATACTTATAAGACATTGCGCTGCATTACCTGGGAGGATACCCGTGCGCTGCACTGCAATATCAAATCTCTCAATCTTCTCCCCAACGTTTTGGCAACGCAAGCCACCGTGGATGAAGGTGTTGATGAATGTGTGATGCACCGTAACGGCATTGTTACCGAATGCGCTCACTCTAACGTCTCTATTTTGAAGGACGGGGTATTGATCACCCATCCTGCCGACTGCCACATTCTTGCGGGCACGGGACGTGCACATCTGATACAAGCTTGCTCTCGGTTTGGAATCCCCGTTTATGAGCGGCTCTACTCACTTGATGAATTGAAGGACGCCGACGAAATCCTTTTGACCTCCGCCTCTGCTCTTTGTATGCGGATCGTTGAGCTGGACGGAAAAGCCATTGGGGGAAAGGCGGCGGACACGGTAAAACGCCTGCAAGACGCCCTTTTACAGGATTATCTGGAAAAAACGGCGTTGTGAAGATTGTAAAATCTTAATTTTAATTGACATTTACAGTAGTTTATGCTACAATATTGATATGATTTGTTGAATGCAAAGGATGTGAAGCTTTGGCTACGAAAAAGAAAAACCGCTTATTTGATTTTTTTAATTATCACAGAGACAATCAGATCGACGCTGTGGAGGAGGATACCACACCAACCTTAAAACGCTATTTTAAGGTTCTTGGCAGGCGCTTTTGGAAGCTGGTCACACTCAATCTGATGATGCTTCCCTTGATCCTTCCGATCCTGCTGGCAGTTTACTTATATTTAGGGATTGCTCAAACGCCCTCCGCTAACGATTTTCTGTTTCCCCAGCTTTACAGCGCCAATGCTCTTGGATCTACACCCAGCACGGTGTTTTTGCTCGATCTGTTTGGTGGGCAGTTGTTCATTCCGGTCTACGGGGGCAATTCTATCCCCGTTTATATCGGCATTGGAGTGTGCATTTTGTTCCTTGTCGTTACCTTCGGTTGGCAGAATATTGGCGCTACGTATATTCTGAGGAACATCGTTCGTGGCGAGCCTGTATTCATTTGGTCGGATTACTTTTATGCGATCAAGCGCAACTTGAAGCAGGGCTTTTTGATGGGGCTTTTGGATGCGCTGGTCATCTTCCTGCTTGGATTTGATATCATGACGCTTTGGAACACGACCGGCTCGTTTATTGCTGACGTTTGCTTCTTTGGTATTTGCGCATTGATCATCCTGTATTTCTTTATGCGCTTTTACACCTATCTCATGCTGGTGACCTTTGATCTTTCCATCCGCAAGATCTTGAAGAATGCCTTGATCTTTACCATGCTTGGTATCAAGCGGAATTTGATGGCTCTGCTTGGTATTATCTTACTTGTCGCATTCAATATCGTTCTTTTCTTTGCATTCGGTGCAACGCCCCTTGGAATTGCGATTCCCTTGATCCTTCCCTTTATTTAT
>JAFTMU010000249.1 GCA_017452215.1 Clostridia bacterium | reverse complement strand
TCAACCCCATGACCTACCTGCCGATTCTTCGGGACGTGTACTCCCTGTTGCAGGGCTACGACGTGGAGCGGAGTGATTTGAGCCTCATAGCCGATTTGATCCAAAGCAGCAAACGCTTCCTCAAAAACTTGGATCAGCCTACCTACAAGACCATTGCGGATTTCGTGGGCTCCATCGGCAATTTGTTGGGACTTCCCATCCGAAACATATTGCGAGATTTGGATGCATGCTGGAACTTCCTCTGTACCTGGAGCCGAGAAGGCTTTGCGGATAGCGAAAACGGATTTTGGGCCGACGCTTGGGAGGGCTTCCGAGAGGGAACTTTGGATTCCATCCCCCTGTATGAGGATTTTGCTCATCTGTTTTCGTCGTAGGCGAGAGATGCGGGGAGGCGGTTTTTGGAACCTTTCTTGATAAGACATCCTCCGCTTCGCTTCGGGGCAAGTTTGCTACGCAAACATTGCGTTTCCAAACCTCCAAAGAACTGCACACAAAAGGGGGGTGCTTCCGATCCATTGATTGGCAAAGCCGCTTTGCTTTCTTCTGAAGGAGAAACCCGTCGGAACACGATGGGTTTCTCGGTTTTGTATCGGCTCGCTTCGCTCCCTCAACAAAACTTCGACTCGCCGCAGGCGGCTCGCTCCTCTTGCGAAGCAAGTATGATGACACAAAACGGGGGCAATGGAAAGCGGTAGGACTCGACACCCGTAACGTCCCGTTCCAAACGAACACTGCCATCGACACACAAACCAAAGACTTGCCACTCAAACATAAAAAAGAAAAAGGAGAAACCATGAAGATTACACATGAACTGACCTTGGATGTATCCCGACAGGGGATACAAGCCACAGTGCCGCTGACTCAAAACGATGCAGGCATTCACAGACTTCGTTTTGCCCTGTGCAACGGGGGGACGCCGATGATTCCGTCAGAGGGGTTTTACGCCATGCTGTATCTGCCGGAGGGAGAGGTGATGGATCCCGTCACCCTCTATACCGAGGCGGGAGCCTGCCCGGGACGCTTGGAGTATGATGTCTCACCCCGTGTCACTGCCGGGACGGGAAAACGGGAGGCCGTGTTGCAAATCGTGGACGGAGAGGGCAAGGTGCTCTATTCCCCGCATTTTGCTTTTGTGCTCGCAGCGGATCCTACCGGGGGCTCGGCGGTGACCAGCTCCCCCGCTTATGCGGCGGTCATTCAAGCCCAAACGGCAGCAGAGAAGGCCGCAGGCCGTGCAGATGAGGTGGCGGCCTTGGCAGAACAGACCGCCCAAGAGGCCGAGGAAGCAGTGGCAACCGCAAAGGAGACCCTGACGGAGGCGGTCACGGCCTCGGCCGAAGCACGGCGTTCTGCCGCCGAGGCCGAGGAGCTGGTGGATTCCGCATCGGGAACGGTGGAGGAAGCCAAAGCGGTGACCGCCGAGGCCCGTACGTTGGCCTCCGCACTCTCTGCATCGGTCTCTTTGGCCGAGGCACGGATCACCAATTTGGAGGCGGCGGCAGACGGAAAGCTGTTCTTGGCCAACCGCCTACAGGGAACTGCCGTTCCCAACCCTGCTTACGACAACCCTGATGAAGTGCTTCCCACCATGCTTCTGACCAAGCTGGGAGACCTGAGCCGAAGCTTGGGAGCGGATCAAACCTATACCCTGCCTACCTGCGTAGGGTCTCTGTTCCTCTCGGAGCGGTTTCGCACGGCTTACCAACCCTTGTGCGTGGGGCAGAGCTATTTCGATTTGTTGGAGGGGCAGTATCTTCGCTATCTGCAAGGGCGTTATGTGGTGACGGGCGAGGAATCCGCATGGTGCGAACCCAACGGAGATACATGGTCCTATTACGTTACGATCCCGGAACTTTCGGATCTGGAGCTCGGGATCTCACTTTCTCTCACGGGGGAT
>JAFTMU010000248.1 GCA_017452215.1 Clostridia bacterium | reverse complement strand
CCGCAAAGCAAAAACCAGGGGGGTGTCGACCAAATGCGAAACGCATTTGAGACACCCCCATATTATTTTAACTTTTTTCGTTCAAAAGACGCAACAATCCCGTTCGATGTAAAAGCTCGTAAAGCACAATGGCAACCACCGTGCAGATTCCGCCCTGAATCAGATTAAAGGGAATATTCACAGCCGCAGGCAAAGCACCGTACAAAATACACTCCCAAGCAAAATAGCCTGTCACCATCACCGCTTCTGCGGACAGGGCGCACAGGAGCAACCGAAGCAGACGTGGGAGGGACTGCGTGAGCTTTTGCACTCCCAAGGCGGCAAATACCATGCACGCCTTGATCAAAAGGGTTGCAGGGGCGTAGATCGCATAGGCACTCAATAGGTCACACAAGGCGGCTCCCAAAGCGCAGGCTACTGCAACCAAGGGTCCCCCGAGCGCCCAAGCCCCCAATAGGAGCATGCTATCCCCAAGATTCACGTTCCCCAAGGGAGCGGGTACAAGGATCCAGGTGGCGGCAAATACCAGAGCCCCAAAGGCTGCGGCAAGCACTGTTTTCTTAACGTTTTTTGTTGACATACAGATCGCCTCACTTTCGAGTACAATTATACTCCTCTCCCTTTTCTTTGTCAACGGGAAAAGAAAAAATAAAATAAAAAATTTCATAAAAAATCGGCGCTCCGTGACGGAAGCGCCGACTCTTTTATTTGCTTGTTACGTGCTTTATAACGTAATTTTTGATGGCTTCAAAGGATCTGTCGCTGATGGCATGCTCCATTTTGCAGGCATCCTCCGAGGCAGTCTCTGCATCCACCCCGATCGCCGTCAAAAAATCAGTCAGAAGATTGTGCCGCTCATAGATCTTTTCTGCGATCTCACGTCCCGCATCGGACAGAGAAATATACCCGTCCTTGTCCACCAAAATATAGTTTCCCTGCTTCAAAAGACCCATTGCACGGCTCACCGAGGGCTTGGAGTAGCCCATATATTCACAGATATCGATGGACCGAACGTGATTTGATTTTTGAGATAGGATCAAAATGCTTTCCAAATACATTTCTCCGGATTCTTGTAAATGCATAAAACCACTCCTTCGTGTGCGGCATGGGCACATCGGATAAAATCATCTGTTTTCTATATTTTACCATATCAGGATCAAAAAATCAAGACGTTTATAAAAGATTTTCTATTTCCCAAACCCAAGCGCCTTGATCCTCTGCTTTTGTTCTTGCGTCAAGCGAAAGCTTTCCAGCGCCTTGCGCACAGTCATACCGTGAACCGTGGGAGAGAGGCGCAATTGTTCCAAATAGGGAAGCGTTGCGTTGTATTGCTTGGACAGAGCAGTGGCAAACAGCCAGGCGACCATCATGTTCACGTAGTATTCCTCCGAATGAACCGATGCGGCAAGCTCTAAATAACGGGAATCAAACCCATCATCCAAAAAATGTGTCATCAGCATTTTCAAGCCAAAGCGGATCACGTAGGTATCGGTGGATGCGATCCACCGCTCAATACAGAGCAGTAGCTTTCTCCTGTCCGTGGCAAGCACCCGTGGCGAGAGGGAATCACAAGTCGCCCAATTGTCCACGTAGGGCAAAAAGCAATCCAAATGTTCAATACACAGGTCGAAATCCCGTATCTGCTCGATCAAAAAAGCATGAAGATTATTTTCTTCATAGTATTGATGGGGAAGTGAGGATAATAGCCGTTTCCCCTCGTCCGTTCCCCAAAGCTGACGGGCAAGACGCCGAAGGACAGGGGTTCTCACGCCAATCACGCACTCCTTTTGCACCGATGGCATCAAACGACATTGAAACTCACGGTAGCCCATGTCCTGCAAATCAAACAGCCTCTTTTGCAGATCCGTCATACTCGCACCTCCTTCCTTTTCACATTCATTATATCACACACAAAGCAGAGAAGTCAACCAAAAACTTGACAAAATGACTTGACAATCACGGGGGATTGGTGTAAAATGGTAGATGAAGAAATTTATACTTTGGAGGATATTAGCGTGAACGAAGTAGTAAAACAACTTTCTCTGATCGGTATCGTTCCGGTCATTAAGATCGACAACGCCAAGGATGCAGCTCCTTTGGCAGAGGCTCTCATCAGGGGCGGACTCCCTTGCGCCGAGGTCACCTTCCGTACCTCTGCCGCCAAGGAAGCCATCTCCATCATTGCCAAAAAGTATCCCGATATGATTGTCGGTGCGGGAACCGTGCTTACCAAGGAGCAGGTGGACGATGCCATCGAGGCAGGCGCAAAATTCATCGTCAGCCCGGGCTTTAACCCCGAGATCGTTAAGTATTGCTTGGAAAAGGGCTGCCCCATGATCCCCGGAATCTCCAACCCCTCCGGTATCGAGCAAGCGCTTTCCATGGGCTCGAATATCGTCAAATTCTTCCCCGCCGAGCAGGCAGGTGGACTTAGCATGATCAAAGCAATGTCCGCACCCTACGGCTCGGTCAAGTTCATGCCCACAGGCGGCATCAACCCCGGCAACGTCTGCGACTACCTTGCCAATCCCAAGATCCTTTGCTGCGGCGGTAGCTGGATGGTTCCTGCCGATAAGATCACAAGCGGTGATTTTGCAGGCATCGAGAAATTGGTTCGTGAAGCAGTAGATACCATGCTGGGCTTCAAATTCCGCCACGTTGGCATCAATCCCACGGGTACCACCTCCATGGAGGCAGCCGACACTCTTGCAAACGCTTTCTCCTTTGGAAGCAAGGTTGGCTCCAAGTCTGTTTTTGCAAGCGACGCACTGGAATTGATGAACGAGAAGGGCCCCGGAACCCACGGTCACATCGCCATCGCTACCAATAACGTGGACCGTGCCGTGTATCATTTGTCCCGCAGAGGCGTGAAATTCGATCTTTCCACCGCCACCTACGACGATAAGGGCGCAATGAAGTTCGTATATCTGGCAGACGAGATCGACGGCTTTGCATATCACCTGGTAAAATAATTTCAAAAGAATATTACTTTGAATATAGGAGAAAAGAACATGAAAAGAATCGTTACCTTCGGCGAGCTGATGCTTCGCCTTGCTCCCAACGGCTACTACCGTTTCTTCCAGAACGATCAGATGCAGGCAACCTTCGGCGGCGGAGAAGCCAACGTAGCAGTTTCCTTGGCAAACTACGGCATGGATAGCGTTTACGTAACCAAGCTTCCCAAACATGCCATCGGACAGGCAGCAGTAGACTCTCTGCGCTATTTCGGCGTCGATACCACCAAGATCGTTCGCGGCGGCGACCGTGTCGGCATCTATTATCTCGAAAAGGGCGCATCTCAAAGAGGCTCCGTTTGCATCTACGACCGTGCGCACTCCGCTATCTCCGAGGCAACGGTGGCATATTTTGATTGGAATTCCATCTTCGAGGGAGCCGATTGGTTCCACTTCACAGGTATTACTCCCGCTCTCGGAAAGAACGTGGTAGAGATCTGCAAGGAGGCTTGCAAGGCTGCAAAGGCAAAGGGGGTCAAGATCTCCTGCGACCTGAACTACCGTGGTAAGCTCTGGACCCGTGCCGAGGCAAGAGAAGCAATGACCGAGCTTTGCAAGTACGTTGACGTTTGCATCTCCAACGAGGAGGACGCAAAGGATGTATTCGGCATTGAGGCAGAGGGCACCGATATTTACGGCGGTAAGCTGAACCACGAGGGTTATAAGTCGGTTGCAAAGCAGCTGGCAGATAAGTTCGGATTCGAAAAGGTTGCCATCACTCTCCGCACCTCCATTTCCGCCAGCGATAACGACTGGGCAGGCCTGCTGTACGCCGGCGAGAACTACTGCTTCTCCAAGTCT